>JBGCFB010000285.1:0-6349 GCA_045106685.1 Bacteroidia bacterium
ATCCAGAAACCAGGTTCCTCTAAAATCGGAGCCCCAACCAGAAGCAATTGTGAATTTGTCCTCACCTCCTTTTACTGGAAAAAGCTCTACCGTACGGCCTTTGAGTTGGCGTGCATCGTTGTAGAAGTTGAATACCAACTCGCACATCCAGTCGCGCTTGAGCTTGTTTTGGGCGGTGAGTTCTGCGAATACAAAACGGGTCTCTACCGCATCGAAGTTGATGAAGTAATTGCGATTGCCGGCTTCGCCGCCGCTGGCGTCTGACTCAAAAAGCTGAGCGCCATCTACATTGAAAAACGGGTTGTCGTCGGGCGTGACAGGTTCCTCATCGTAGACGAAGAATTTCGCCTCAGCCACCACATTGGTGTCGATCGAAGCGCGCCAGATATAGGCTCCTTCCGACCAGCATTCGCCGGGCTCATTGCTGCCCCAGCCTTCCCGCACATACACGATATTCTGATGACGCGAAGCGATGATAGGAATTTCGATCGCACAAAGCGGCTCGTCATGCTCGCCAGAGGCTTCCAGTCGAAATGCCTTCAGCACAACAGTCGCTTCCCAATCCTCCTCGTCGAATTTTTTGTTATAAAAAGAAAACTCAGCATAGATATAGGAGGTCTCCGCCATCGCATATACCTGGCGATATTTCTTCCTGCTATCAGCTAACCATTCGGTCGAACTGTAGGTTCGCAGATCATTAAATTTGTACAAGGTGGCAGTAGGAGACTCAGACATGTGCTAGCGTTGGGCCAGTGTTTAGGGTTGTTTGGGCAAAGATAGGAAAGATGAGGACTTAAGGTACAGATCAAAAAGAACTTGTCCTTTTTATGGTGTTTTTTGTCCCTAAATCAACTTCTATCTTAAGGCGAGCAACCATGAGCTGAGCAAAGTTTCCAGCGATTTGAGCGAGCTCAGTAGCGTCAGTGAAAACGTGCAATGCAAGCCGCGATGCAGTTTGCTTGTTCCTTAATCGAGCGTATGCAGCCATTGCGCCATCGTATCCAAAAAACCATCACATCGTTTCCATGGCAGGTCATTGTCCTGAAACTCATAAAAGCCTCCGGTCTCGCATTGAACCAGATTATGGTTGCAGTCCGGGAATGAAGCGATCGTCAGGTCGGCGTGCTTTGCGAGGGTTTCCTGGTACAAGCTTTTTGTTTTTCGCCAGTCAACGTTCTTGTCTTTTTCTCCAAATAGGGCTAGTACGGGGCAGTGTATGTTGGTGAGCATCGAATCAAGGTCTGGAACATATACCTGTAAGCCTGTGGCTTCATCCAGCTTTTCCTTCATAAAGGATTGCTGGTACGTATAATAACCTTCCTCAGTGCCAATATGGCCATTATTAAAGCGATGCAAAAATTTGTTTGTTCGTAAGTTTGGAGTAGCGTCCGTGTACGATTCATAATCTCCACCTGCATGGCTTATCCTATATCCTGCAATCAATTCTCCAACGAGCGTCCGGACAGAATCATCGGGAACGCCAGCTATTGTTAGATTTTCTTCAAGTAAATAAGAGAAGTTCTCTTTATCATCTACCCCGCTAACCGAAATCCAGAAGGCAATGTCTTTATATTCATTGATCACAATCGGATTTATCCACCCAGCTCTGCTGATGCCCCATAATCCTATTTTGTCAGAGCCTGGTATCTTCTCTTTCTTCAAATGATTGATAGCGGCAATGACCTCAGCTGCGCTGTTTTGTACTGTTTGGTTATAATTGAAGGTTCCACCGCTCTTTCCACATCCCATTTTATCCCACATGAACGTCGCATAGCCTGCCTTGTGCATGGTCCCTCGTACATCTGCATGCCAGTTTTGCGCCACCGCATTTGTCCTGCCGGAACCATGTACAATGAGCACGATCCCTTTGGGCTGAATATCGTCCGGAATATTGAGAACGCCATGCAGGCTAGTGCCTTCAAATTCAAAGTTAAGTAACTGCTTATCTGAGGGAGTGCTCACGCCAAAAGCGAATAGCAAAAATAGGATTGCGATTTCTTTCATTTCGTTTGTTGTTAATTATCAGTCCCGTGAGCTAAGATGAAGGGTTGTGGCCAGGGACTTATTTTCAACAACAGATTGCAGCATTTTGTCTTTTTTGGGAAGCGTTTTTTTTAAAAACCTTTTCCATATTTCAGACAAAGAGAAGCACTACATATTATAGACGCCACCATTGATATCAAGCGTAGCGCCGGTGATGAAACCGTCGTATTCGGAGGCCAGGTATAAAACTGCTCGTGCGACGTCTGCTGCGTTCCCTGCTCGTTGGATCGGAATGCCAGCTGTTGTTTTATCTGCGGATTCCTTAGTGGTGTGTGTATTGTGAAATGAAGTGCCAAGGATAAGCCCGGGAGCAACTGCATTAACCCGCGTTCCTTGAGGGCCAAATTCTGTCGCGAGCGCTCGTGTAAATGTTAGGATCGCGCCTTTGCTGGTAGCATATGCGAGTGAGCCTGGGTGGCCGCCTTTGCGCCCGGCAAGTGATGCCAGATTCACAATGCTACTATTGTCGTTTTTTGCTAAAAATGGACCCGCAGCTCGCGTTACAAACATCATAGATGTGAGGTTGATGTCCATGACTTTGTGCCAGAAATTAGTCTCCATTTCGCTCAAGAGATTGCGCGCTACGAGTGAGCCAGCATTATTGATGAGGATGTCCAGGCCACCGAAGGCTTCAGCCGTTTTTTCGACCATTGCATTCGCATCGGCTTCTTTTGTCAAGTCACCGCTTATCGCAATTGCTTTTTGGCCTTTGCTCTTTGCGTATTCCGCTAATTCAATTGCAGTGTCAGCACTGGAAAAATAGTGGATTGCCACATTGGCTCCGCTATCAATAAAGTGCCTGGTGATTGATTCGCCAATTCCCTGAGCACCAGCAGTGATCAGTACGTTTTTTCCGGCGAGCTTATTGTTGTTTTCCATATTGGTTCGAAGTTGAGAAGTGTCTTGAGAAGAGACATCGCTTTTGGCTTTGCGAATATAATTTAATAAGGCATTTTTTATCAAAAAAGCGCTGAGAAATCCGGATGGACATCGCAGCGCTTAATGGCTTGTGAGGCTGTAATCAGTATGTCGAAATTAATGTATCGACTCTTCTCTCAGCTTAATATTTGATAGGAATTGCGTTATAGCGAAACGGTGCTTGAACGGCTAAAGTAGTCTGTAGAAACGATGATATCATATTCACCTTTCTCTAGTTGTGACAAGTCAAATGTCTTTTGAAAGTCGCCAGATTTTTGATCCTTATACTCATAAACGAGCACTCCTTCAGCGTTGTAGATTTTCATACGGATGTTCTCTTCGTTCAATAACATGGCTTTCACCATTATCATGTCGTCTACTTCTTGGAAGTTAGGGCAAAAGTGAGATTCAACACTTTCAAAAACGACTTGCTCATCAGTAATTACCGTTGTGTGAAGTTCTACAAAATTTTCTCCCTCGACTTTAATATCATATTTGCCTGAAGGTAATTTTGAAAGGTCATACTTTACGCGCTTTTCACAATCATTTACCTTGGTGCTGAATATTTCTTCACCTGCATGATCTGTGATTGTAAAACGCTCCACCTTAGCCTCTATACCTGATAGATCAAGGATCACTGACTTCTCATTTTTAAGGGCATCAAGTGATTGGGAGTTATAAACATTACTCGCAGCTAGTTGAAATGACGAGCCTAAAACAATTGAAATAGCGATTAGTAAATTTTTCATGGTCTTTCTTTTTGTTGGTTTCAAATTCTGATACAAAGTTGAACAACATAACCGGACAACTCTTTGGCACGTTTATCAAATAGTTGTTCAATATTAACATTGGTGGTTAATATTGAATATATTTATGGTAAAATAGTGTATTTTTGAGCATTTGATCCCTCATGAGAATAGAATCCAAACCCCAGAATCACCTGATCCCACGGTTGAAAAAGGTTGAGCCAGATTTTGGTTCCTCATTGCGATATTCAAGGTTCACCGAAAGGAATCCGGATGCCAAGGCCTTCTGGCATTATCATCCTGAAGTCGAACTCGTGTATATTGAAAAAGGGTATGGTACCCGATATGTTGGTAACCACATATCAAACTTTGACGATGGGGACCTGATACTGTTGGGGCCCAATGTGCCGCATTTTGGCTACGAGTTTGGCTTGCATGGCATCAACGAAGAGGTTGTCGTCCAGTTCAAAAAAGATCTTATTAAGAGCTCAGTACAATTTATGCCTGAGTTCGAGGCCATAAGCACCTTGATCCATAAGGCAAAATCGGGTATTTCATTTTATGGCGAAACGAAGGTGCGCATTGGTTCAGAACTATTGAGCATGGAAGATAAAGGCCCTTTTGAGCGCTTATTAAGCATGTTCAATATTTTGCAAATACTATCCCAATCGGAAGAGTATGAAGTGTTAAATGCGGATGGCGTTACGTTGATTATTCAAAATCAGAATGAAGACAGAATCAATAAGGTTTTTCAATACGTCAAGGATCATTATCAATCCGAGATTAGCCTTGAGCAGATTAGTAAAGTTGCGATCATGACCGTGCCTGCTTTTTGTCGCTATTTTAAAAAACATACCAAAAAGACGTTTATACAATTCGTCAATGAATTTCGGATACGCCAAGCGATTAGACTCATGGCCCTGGGCAATACATCTATATCAGAAATTGCCATGGATGTTGGCTTCAACAACTTTTCCCATTTCAGTAAGCAATTCAAAAGAGTCACAGGAAAATCTCCCTCCAAGTACAAGCGTACGATGTATCAGATAATAGAATAGGGGTTGTTTGAAATATGAGGTCAAGGTTTTTTATATAAAAAATGGAGATGACGTAATCGCTTTTTTTATCCTCCTTTCAAGTCCATTTCAGGCTTACGTGGTGTTTTGTCGCTCATGCTAAAATATTGAAAGCTGGGTCTTGGTCGTAAATAATTCCAGCAATTTCATTCCTCTATACGAATTGCCCTTTTCGTTGAGTCTTGGACTCCACACGGTGATGCAATATTTGCCAGGGAATACTGCTACGATTCCTCCTCCGACGCCACTTTTTCCTGGTAAGCCTACCTTAAATGCAAACTCTCCCGACTCATCATAAAAGCCGCAGGTTTGCATAATGGCGTTTATCCTTTTTGCCCGACTCATGCTTAGAACAGCGTTTCCACTTGCAGTTCTAAAATCGCTATTCATTAAAAAGGTAAACGCTTTGGTCAGCTCATAGCAACTCATTTCCACAGAACACATATTGAAATAGAAATCCAATACTTCCTCAGGGTCATTTTCAATATTGCCAAAGGATTTGATGAAGTTACAAAGGGCAACATTCCGGTAGCCAACTGATGCTTCTGATTTTGCAACCGTTTCTGAAAAGCTGATTTCGTTACAGCCACTTATTTCTTTTAAATACGCCAGAAAATCCGCTTTTGGGTTGTGTAAATGGCTCACCAATAAGTCGCAGATCACCATTGCGCCTCCATTTATAAACGGGTTTCTGGGGATGCCTTTGTCCGATTCTAACTGGACCAGCGAGTTGAATGCGTTGCCTGAAGGCTCGATTCCTACTCTTTCCCAAATACGGCCTCCCAATAGTTTATACGCCAAGCTCAGCGACAGCACCTTCGAGATGCTCTGTATCGAAAACTTCGTCTCCCAGTTTCCAATCCCATATTCCTCACCCGTTACCGATGCAAAATACACCCCGAAATGCTCCGGGTCTACTTTCGCCAACTCTGGAATATACCTGGCGACCTCGCCTCTATTTTCCTCCAGACAAATTGCCTGATATATTTCATTCAATACCGCTTTGTAGCTGTCTATATTGCTCATCTTTCTGGGTGGCTATCGATAATATTGGTGTATCTGCAATATCACGTGTTTTCGCACGATAGCCAAAATTTCGAGGACCACAAAAAATCAGTGAGTCAGCTGATGGAAAGCTACAGCCGGATCAGCCGATACACGACTTCTCCTAACTCAACGACTGCGCAGTAATCATCCTCTGGCTCAACGCAGTTTAGCTTGTGGATGCGGAGTGTATCGCCTGCGAATTTGAAGCCGAATCTTTGGTTCTTTTCGCCTTTCGATAACCAAACGATATCAACGTCCATCCCTGGTTCACTATAGTCTTCAGGAACGCTGTATTCGATAAAACTGTCTAAACCATTCATGCTGCCATCAGGAAGGAAAGCAACTTCTTGATTTTTATATTGAAGTTGTCTAACGAAACCCAAAAGGGTTGTCATGTCGAGCCGCGAAGCTGGCGAGACATCTTGACTTTTAGCCAATTAGTCGATAAAGTCAAGATTTCTCCTCAGCTCCGCGAGTCGAAATGACAATTTTGATCATAAAACGGACCTGATTTTATTC
>JBGCFB010000286.1:0-9178 GCA_045106685.1 Bacteroidia bacterium
CTTTGCGCTCTTGTGTGCTATTTAAGAATACGTCATCTGCTCCACGTACTGCAACAAGATTCGCTTTATACGCCACACCGACTGTGCTGTATCCGTTACGCGGGCCAGCTGCGCAGCCTGCCATCAAGGTTCCATGTCCACAGTTGTCATTAGGACCGTCTGGACGTGTGAAAGGAATAGGGTACCAAGGGTTGAACTTGCCTACACGTGTGATGCTACGACTGGTTGACCATCCTGTAGCAAATTGACTGTTAAGCTTTGTCTGGCGTGGACTTGTTCCGCTGTCAATCATGCCGATTGTAATATTATCGCCTTGGCTATGGTTCCATGCATTGAAAATGCGAACGCGGCTATGCTTGTAGTGCCAAGGCACAATAGAGTAGTTAGGCTGAACTAGGCTGTAATTTGTATTAGGGTCTGCTTCATTTGAGCAACCCAACCTCAATGGATCCCAAACATTAAAGTTCTTAGTGTGATTTTTAGGTGGACAGCTTCCACCAGACTTATTTGAAACATTGATTTCTACTGTCTCAGGACGCACATCATAGCCCAATGGCTCTACATAGCGTGTTTGAGGAAGGCGTCTTGTTTTGGCTAAAGAATAATAACCACTCACACGCGCAAAGATTACAGGGATCGTTTCATGCACTTCGATGATAACGTCCTCCTTGGTAAGACCAGGATTATTCGTTGCTTTTCTTTCTTCTTCTACCAATAATTCAATAATGGTATGACGTGCGCGCATCCAATCGACATGACTAACATCAATCGTATGCATGATGTCGCTGATGTCACCCATGTTGGCTGGCTTATAGCCTATTGATGCTATAGAGTCTCCATAATTTACCGCACTCCACAAGTGCTCATCGGTTGAGTTTACCCACTTGTATTCACCTTCATTTACAAGCGTTTCGATAATGGTCTTGTCGATTTCACTTTGAGGAATGAGATCAGTATTCTGAAGTGGCTTGATGTCTTGGAATAAAGCGTCGAAGTTGGCCTCAGAGCTTATTTCATTAGACAAGTCATCCTTCTGGCAGCTCGCTGCGAATAGCGCAAGCAATAGTGTAAGGGTAATTAGCTTTCTCATATCAGTATCTATTTATTGTGTGTGAATTGTTTCGATTGACAGTTCAAATCAACATGGAGAAAGTCCCGAGACCAAAAAATGACGATTATTCGAATAAAATTCCTACTAAAGGATTGGTTTCTTGGAACATTTGTTAAAAAATCGTGTTCTGATGTTAAGATTCTAATACTTAAGTACTAAGTTTATCATACATAACTGGTAGCTATTTATACGTACATGGACAACCGCATCGAACGTCCCAAGGTCACCTTTGACTCTAAGGGCAATTTTCCAGAAATCTTGTTGCAGCATTTGAATGCGGATCAGCCGCGGATGGTCTTTGAGCAATTCACTCAACTGCTTGGCTTGCCTATGGCTATCGTGGACATCACCCAGCACCAAATTGCATGGATGTGTAATGATTTCTCAGATTACAACTGGGTGCAGAGTACCAAAGAGCGGCCCTTTATGCTTTCAGATTTCACGCATCGGGAAGACCTGTCGCGGCTCACGCAAGACCTTGAGTACGTTCAGCGATTTTCGCTTCCGGTATTTGAGTCTATGTATCAGTTACAGGATCATCGCAACAACTACAACTGGGCGCTCGTGCGTGCTGTCCCTATTCAGTTTGACCGCAACGGCGTAGCCACGCACTTGCTATGCCTGATCTATCATATGGCGCGTGCTTTTCTTTCCAGTGGTTTTATAGATAAATACACCGATGCTCAGAAACGTCGAAAGTGGAAGGTCTTTGAAAAAAAGATATCATCCAGAGAGAAAGATGTACTGATGCTGATCGCCCAGGCTAAAACGGACGAGGAAGCAGCCGAAGAATTAATGGTAAGCAGGCTTACTGTAGCTACCCACCGCCAAAATTTGCTCAAAAAAGTCGGTGTAAAAAATAAGGTTGAGCTTATGCGTTACCTTTTTGACCAGGGGCTGATTTAGCGCTTCTGCTTTCATTATTCTGATTATGTCTCCAGCCAAGGCCAAGCGTCTTATCAAACTCCTCAACTTCTGGCCTCCATTTATAGGTGCTGGCATTCGGGTGAAATCTGTCAATGACGATCTGACCCGGTTTGAGGTGCAGATGAAATTGCGCTTCTATAATAAGAACATGTTCGGTACACATTATGGAGGTTCACTCTACGCGATGTGCGACCCCTTCTTTGTATTCATCGTGATGTATTATATGGGAGATGGCTATGTGGTTTGGGACAAAACGGCCACGATCCACTTTCGCAAACCCGGCAAAGGCCGCATGCGCGCCATCTTTGAAATTGGACAGGATGAACTTGCTCGCATCAAGCAAGAAGTCGATGCGACAGGAAAGAAAACCTTTTGGTTTACCGCGGAGGTCATCGGACCTGAAGGCGAACTTGTCGCCGAGGTCGAGAAAGAAGTCTATGTGAGGAAAGGGAAATGAGTTCAAAGTGCATAGTAGAAAGTAAAGAGTAATTTTTTTCAACTTTCTACTATGCACTCTCCACTCTTAGAGTCCCCAGCGCTGACGGGCGACTTCGCCGATTACGAGCGCAGAAGCTACACTTACATTGAGCGAATTGATATTGCCGCGCATCGGAATGTTGGCAAGCTCGTCTGAGCGCTTGATAATCGAAGAGCTTACGCCTCGTTCCTCATTTCCCATGACGATACAAAGCGGACCTGTCATATTCATATGATAGATGCTTTCCTTGGCTTTTTCAGTAGCAGAAATGATGGCGATGTCATGCGATTGAAGCAAGAGCATGGCATCGACAAGGTGTCCGACCCGGCATACTGGCAGGTGCATAAGCGCTCCGGCGGAAGTCTTTACTGCATCTGCGCTAAGCGGCGCACTGCCGCTGGCAGGTACGATCAGCGCATGCGCGCCAAGACACTCGGCCGTGCGGGCGATCGCTCCCATATTACGCACATCGGTTACGCCGTCCAGCATAATAAAAAGGGGAACCTCCTTTTTTTCCAAAACCGCTTCTATCACTGTATCGAGGTCCTGATAACCTACCATGGCAATCTGCGCTACTACACCCTGATGGTTGGCGCCCTTGGAAAGACGGTCGAGTTTCTCCTGAGGAACATACGAGACAGGAACGCCTGCCTTGCGGGCCGCGAGCGAAAGGTGATCACCCTTCGTGCCTACTTTGAGATATATCTTTTCAAGATTAGCGCCGGTTTCGATGGCTTCCATCACCGGATGACGTCCGTATATGCGTTCTGACATGATTAATAGCTAGGGTTGAGAATGTATAATGAATGATTAGCAATGAACATGTATAGCATGCCTTATTGTTCATTATACATCGTTCATTAAGAAGTTACTCTGAGGGAGTTTTGGCACTCACCCAGAAGTTATTATAGCCTTCACCTACTGTAAGGGCGAGACGTTGAACTTGGATTAATTCAAGAATAGAAAGAAAACAAAACACCGCATAAATGCGATCCTTTTGCTCTAAAACAATGCTCACAAAATCGACACGATCGGTTTTTGCAACACGCGAAAGGATACCAGACTTAACCTCATCTACGGTATAAGGATAGCGACGAATAACGTGGGCAGGCTTGCGGAGACTTTCGCTGTGGCGCTCCATCACGCGGCGAAAGGCGCGCATCAGCGCATACAGGTCCATCCCTACCAGCTCTTCCTCCGGCAGTGAAGTATCTTTCATAAAGTACTTCTCTTCTCCTTTGCCAAAGCCGCGCTGCGCGCGTTCTGACTGAGCCAGCTCCAAATCTTCCAGTTGAGATAAGACGCCTTTATAGCGCTTATACTCAAGCAATCGCCTTACGAGTTCTTCACGCGGGTCGATTACCTCACCCGTTTCATCCAGCTCAGGACGAGGGAGCAGCATCTTCGCTTTGATACGGCAAAGGGTACTTGCTACAAGAATAAACTCCGACGCCAGCTCGATATTCATGCGTTGCATGTGCTGGATGTAATCGAGGAAGTCGTTGGTAAGCTCCGCAATAGGAATGTCATAGATATCCAACTCGTCCCGCTCAATAAAGAAGAGGAGGAGATCAAAAGGCCCTTCGAAATGGTCGAGCTGCACCCGATAGGTGTTTCCCTTGGGAGCTTCTGATTCAGTTTGTATATCTGGAGTGGTATCCAAAAAGTCTTCGCTGTTTGTTGCTTGATTCTCGCTGTTCGAGTTTCTTAAAAAGCATTATCAATAGTGCCGAAGACGTTAAATATCCAATCCCCATTCTCCAATTACTAATCACTAATCCATCCTGCTAAATCAAGCTTTTAGGCAAAAAAAGGCGAATGGAAATGAGATCGTAAAATTATGATTAGGGATTTAAGACTTAGTTCCTGCGTCACTAGCACAAAGGTACGCCCTACGCAGCTATTTCCATAGGTAATGAGGAAAATGACACGCTTATGGTTAATTTAGACACGAATGTGAATTAGCGAAGACTAATTGCAACATTTTTTAATTTCTTTGGGACGTTTTAGAGAGATATTTCGTCATAGGACCAATCGCGTCAAAAGCGCACTTTTGTACCGTATTATTCTCAACCCAATCAAATACTTATTTTTATGTCTAACCTTATTTCAAAAATCGCCATGCTCGGCGCAGCAGTACTTCTGCTAGGCTTGCAGAGCTGTGTTCGCGACAATTGTTCAGGGCAGGAAATTGCCTACATGTCGTATGAGCCTGTCTACATGAGCGAGTCAGAATTCCTTAGTGCTATTCAACTCAATGCTCCTCAAGACCTGAAGAACCCAGGTAAAATTTACATTTACCAAGACTACCTTCTCGTAAATGAACTCGCTCAAGGTGTTCATATTTATGACAATACCGATCCTAACAACCCTACCCAGATCGCATTCCTTGCTGCTCCTGGTAACTACGACATCGCTGTAAGCTGCGACAAGTTGTACCTCGACAGCAGTACCGATTTGCTCGTATTTGACTTCACGAACCCTACTCGCCCTGAGTTGTTGAATCGTATCGAAAACACCTTCCCTCATCACTTGACATACCGTGGTTTTACTGCTGATCCTGACAAAGGAAAAGTAATCAGCTGGACCAAGGAGATGAAGCAGGAAGCCTTTGATTGTAATGCGCCACTTCCTGGTTTTGTAGAAAATAATATTTTCAGAGGAGGAATGCAGGAAGATGTGATTAACAACTTCAATGCTCAGAGCACATCAAGCCGTACAGCTGCCCCTACTACTTCAGGTGTTGCTGGTTCTACTGCACGTTTTGCTACAGTAGGAAATAGCCTCTATGTACTATCTCCAAAAGAGATCAAAGTATATGACATTCAGAACTGTACAGCTCCTACACTCACCAACACCGTAACCATGAACCTTTGGGGCGGCGATGCTGAGACACTCTTCCCTGAAGGTGATCGTCTATTTGTCGGAGCGACTACGGGTATGTTCATCTTTGACAACCAGGACCCAATGCTTCCACAGGAGCTAGGTTCACTTCAGCACGGAACAGGCTGTGATCCGGTTGTAGCACAAGACAACTACGCATATGTAACCCTTCGTAGCACAAACGCTGACGGCCCATGTCCAGGATGGACTAACCAACTAGAGGTTGTCGATATCACAAATCCAAGAAGCCCACTTTCAGCAACAGTTGTGACAATGGACGGACCACAAGGTCTGAGCATCGACGGTAACATGTTGTTTGTATGTGACGGAACCTCCGGCCTCCGCGTATTGGATGTAGCTGACCCAACAAATCCTAAGCAGAAAGCTCGTTTCTCTGACGTGCAAGCTACTGATGTAATCGCTTTTGATGGTCGCTTGATCATGGTAGGCGAAGACGGTCTTGCTATGTATAGCTATGATCAGGACTTCAACATCGAGCAAAAAGGTTTGATTCCTGTAGTAAAATAAGCTTTTAGCTACTGGCCTCTGGCTGCTAGCTTTTTAAGCAAACACAATGAGTCCCGAAATGCATCGCATTTCGGGACTCATTGTGTTTGTATAGAAGATTCATGCTTTTTCTAAGAATGGGATGAATCAAGAAAATCGTTCATTACTAATTATTCATGATCAATTTATTATGCGAATCTCCCCCTTGCTCACAAACTTCGAAAACCTTAATTTTGCAGCCCAAAAGAAACCCCAAACACAAATAGACTCATGGCGAAAGCAAAAGCGAAAAAAGCAAAAGTAGAGCAGGGAAGCATTTCGGTCAGTACCGAGGATATTTTTCCTATTATCAAGCGCTCTCTTTACGCTGATCAGGACATTTTTTTGCGCGAACTTGTATCGAACGCAGTGGATGCCAGCCAGAAGCTCAGTATTCTGAGCAACCGTGGCGAGTACGAAGGCGAAATCGACGAGCTTGCCGTAAAGGTAAAGCTTGATCTTGAAGCAGGCACGCTTACGGTATCGGATAACGGTATCGGCATGACAGGCGACGAAGTGAAGAAGTACATCAATCAGGTGGCTTTTTCAGGTGCGGAAGAGTTTTTGAAAAAATATAAAGACAACGAAGATATCATTGGCAAATTCGGACTCGGATTTTACTCGGCCTTTATGGTTTCTTCTGAAGTCGAAATTCTGTCTCGCTCATATCAGGATGGCGCGGAAGCGATCCGCTGGACCTGCGATGGTACCACCAGCTATACGCTTGAGCCAGGCGAAAAAGAAGGCCGTGGCACCGATATTATTCTTCACCTCGACGACGAAGCAAAAGAACTGTACAATACCGAGGCGAGCATTCGCACGATCCTCAGTAAGTATGGACGCTTTTTGCCTATTCCTGTGTTTTTGGGTGAGGAACAAATCAACGATACTAATCCACTTTGGCGCAAGGCGCCAGCCGACCTGAAAGACGAAGATTACCTCGAGTTCTTCCGCAAGCTATATCCGATGGCAGAAGAGCCTCTCTTCTGGATCCACCTTAATGTGGACTCTCCATTCCAGCTACGCGGTATTCTCTATTTCCCCAAAATCAAAAAGAACATCGAGCCGCGCCGCAACCAGATTCAACTCTATGCGCGTCAGGTGTTTATCACCGATGAGGTAACCGATATCGTACCTGACTTTTTGATGCTGCTACAAGGTGTTATTGATTCACCAGACATTCCATTGAATGTGTCGCGCTCGTACTTGCAGGGCGATCCTCAGGTGAAGCGCATCAGTGGTTATATCACGAAGAAAGTAGCGGACAAGCTCAAAGAGATTTATCGTGACGATGCCGATAAGTTCAAAGAGAAGTGGGATGACATTTCTGTTTTTGTCAAATACGGCATGATCACTAACGAGAAGTTTAATGATAAAGCTTCTGAGTTTTGTTTGTTGACAAATACCGCAGGCGAAAGCATTCCACTCGGTGAGTACAAGGAGAAAATCGCTCCACTCCAGACGGACAAAAACGATCAAGTCATATATCTCTATACCAGCGATCCTGGCAAGCAAGATATGTACATCCAGGCAGCAAATGCTAAAGGCTATGATGTCTTGCTTATGGACGGCGTACTCGATACTCCGTTTATCGGCATGATGGAGCGCCGTATGGAGAAGACGCGCTGGGCGCGTGTCGATAGTGCCACCGCAGATAAGCTTGTAGAAAAAGATGAGCCGGCGCCAGACGCGCATGCGCTTCCTGCGGAGCAATCCGATCGCTTGAAAGCAGCTTTTGAAGCGGCGAAGCCAGCGACTCCGCTGATGCAATTCGAAATGGGCAACCTCGGTGACGAAAGCCTTCCAGTTGTGATCACACGCAACGAGTTTATGCGTCGTATGCAGGAAGAAGCCAGCCTCTCAGGCATGGATATGGGAATGGGTTCAATGCCTGAAACCCTCCAGGTTGTCATTAATCAGGACCATGCGAAAGTGCAGGCACTTGCTGAGCAGGAAGCTCCTGAAGGCGAAAAAGCGCGCCACTTGTTAGACCTTGCATTACTTTCACAAGGCATGCTTCAAGGCACTGACCTGACTGCGTTTATTACGCGAAGCGTAGACCTGTAGCGAAAATAGAAAGTGCATAGTAGAAAATTTAAACTTGAAATTTTCTACTATGCACTTTCAACTCTTTTTGTACTCTTGTTAGACCAATTGCTCTAGCAAACGAGCGCCATCGATATTTGCCAAAAGGCGATCAGAAGCGCGCTCCGGGTGAGGCATCATGCCGAACACATTGTGCTTCTCATTGGAGATGCCCGCAATATTGAAAATAGACCCGTTTGGATTTGCTTCCTGGCGAGGAATACCTTGCTCATCGCAATAGCGAAACAGAATCTGGTCATTGTCCTGTAGCGACTTCAGCGTATCATCATCACAGTAGTAATTTCCTTCGCCGTGGGCGATAGGGATTTTGTAGGCTTTGAGTTCAAGGCCTTTGGTGATCATGGCTGTGCGGCTTGCCGGACGGATGTTTACATTTTTACATACAAAACGCGTCGACTCATTGTGAAGTAAGGCGCCGTCGAGCAGTCCTGCTTCGCAGAGAATCTGAAAGCCGTTGCAAATACCCATCACATAGCCGCCACGCTCCGCGTGAGCGATCACTTCCTGCATGATCGGAGAGAAACGCGCAATCGCGCCTGAGCGCAAATAGTCTCCATAGGAAAACCCTCCAGGAACGAAGATAAAATCACAGCCCTGGATGTCGTGATCCTTGTGCCAAAGTTGCACCACTTCCTGCCCCAAATTCTCCTTCATTGCATAAATGAGATCGTTGTCGCAGTTAGAGCCGGGAAATGTGATGATTCCGAATTTCATAGCAGAATGTTTGCCTTAAAAAATGATATGGCGGCAAAGGTAGGGCTTCTTTCTTTTGCATGAAAGGGAAAGCTTATTGACCCATAAACACCGACAATATCTCCATTTACTAATCATCAGTCTGCAATCTCCAATAAATGGATAGGGATTGGAGATTGCAGACGAGTGATTCTAGATTTATGAAATGTGTTTGTAGTAAGTAATACCCTTTAGAAACATCGAACAGCAAAGAATAATAGACAAATCACATTTCTCCTCTATCTACATCCTTCACAAAATCGATAATACCGGGAATGTAAACTTTCTGATCATCGTACTGCGAAAGGTGGCTTCCATTGGGACAGAGCAAAAACCGCCCGTACGGAAATTGAGTAGACATCCATTCCATATGTTTGGGGTCCATGGAGTCATAT
>JBGCFB010000287.1:0-7010 GCA_045106685.1 Bacteroidia bacterium
CTCAACGACCAAATTGAATATATAAGTCCCGACTTGTGGAAAGGTATAATTTGCGTTTTGGTTCTGGGAAAATGAAAGGCCGTTAACCTCCCAATTATAGGTCGTCACGGGCCCTGTCGTGATCGCGTTTAACTGAACACTTCCACCAACTCCTACCGGCAACCCTCCAAAAGCGAAACTTGCCGAAAGAGGCTGCATGCAAGGACTTTGGCAACCAATAGACTGAAGTAAGCTAGCTCTGGTGCCTGTCAAGGCCAGTACCATCCTATCCTTTTGCCCCTGAGTAAATGCGCTATAGCAATTGGGGTCGCCATAGTCCATATAATTAGTGAACATGTCCGTTTGATCTCCCAGGCCTCCCATGCTGGTTGGGCGAAAAGGGTTGCGCGTATTCGTGTCATCACTGTCAGTGTTACAGGTATTTGGGGTAGCCGTACACGAAACCGGATTGGTAGAAGCGTCTGGTGGGGTGTCACAAACGCGATCACCATCTGCCAGGCAATCATTGTTGGTGCAGCCGCCCTGAAAGGTGTGGTATAGGCCTAGGTAATGTCCCGCTTCATGCGCAAAAACAGATATTTTGTCATTTGCGCTGTCAAAATAAGATGCCTCTCCAACGATGCCATCTTCTGGAGCTCCATGAGACGAAGGAAAGTATGCGTAGCCCGCCACACCAGGGCCTACAGACAATGACGTAATACTGTTTACAACCCAGATATTGAGGTACTGAGTGGGATCCCAGCGCGAAAGACCTTTAACCAGGAGATCTTCTGTTTCCATGGTAAAATCAGTGAGCGTAGAAACAGACCGCGTAATTCCGTTTGTGGCATTACCATTCGGGTCCTGCACAGCGAGACAAAATTCAATTTCGACATCAACACCTGTGCTAGGGTTAAAGATCCCTCTGTTGCGCATGGCGTCATTGAGGGAAGACATGGCAGCTTGAACCTGAGCATCAGTGATATTGCCTGGACCATTATTATGAACAATGTGAACAACCGTTGGAATCGTATACAACTGTCGGCTTGAAGGGAGCTGGCCGCTCATTTGGCGGCGGTACCATGTTCGCTCCAAAAGTTGTTGAAACTGCAGTTTTTGTGGCGAGTGCTGGTAGAGCAAGTCACGCATATGGTCAGATCCACAAGCATTCCTTTGTGGATTTGGCACGACTACCTGGCTAGATAAAAATTGAAAGCATATGCATAACAAGGCGAAGCAGAGGATCCTTTTCATTGCTTCAAATTAGCTCCGAACACCCCGCGATTAACATTTTAATCCTCAACGGCTAGCTGTTGCCTTCAAACTGTGTTGGGGTTTGGTTTAGCGGTCCAAGTCTTATCAAAATTCCCTTGCCCGCGATTCGCTTTGACCGGCAGGGCGTGGCATTGCGCGCTTTTCAGTAGCGAATGTGATTTGCTTGCGCACTCCGCTCAGCACAAACCAATCATGCTTTGTGAATATCTCGCGCCCTTCTTCCTGCGCCTGTTTTATTGCTAATTTCATTTTACCTAAATCATCCATCTGAAGCTCACCAGCCTGAAAAAGGTACTGAATATCAAATGGGCTTAATGACAAATGACTATAGGTATCCTCAAGGTTCATGAGTCCATTTGCACTGGCGAGTTCAATCATCATGAACTGCTCTTTGGCGAGTGAAGAGCGCTCAGCGCGCGCCATGCCTCCCAGCATCGCAAAGGCTGATAACAACATCAGTACGATTCCTACAACATTGGAACCACGAGGAGGCTCTTCTTTATCTTCCGATGAATTTCCAATAAGGCGCAATTCTTCCGGGCCTGGCTTGATCATATCCGAAATTGCATTCAACAACGCGTCAGCAGTCTCGCTCACACCTTCAGGCAAAATCTCTGGAAGCTGACGATACATCGATTGTGTGAGTTCCAGCAGACTGTGCGCGAGCTGATTCCGGTGGCGCATGGCCTCATCGGGCGAAATCTGCCCCTCCATTTCCTGCGTACGGGCATAGCTAAATCGCCACGAAAGCTGTACAACCTGCCGGTACATATCTGCATCAACTTGCTTAAGGAGTTTGCGCAAAAGCGCTAGTGCAAGGTCTATGCGATCACGAGAGATCAAGGTGTGGATGGCGTCGATAAGGGAAAGCGTTTTCATTATTTGGCTAATTATATACGTAAATCATGTGCAATAACGCACATATTTGGTATAAATGAAACCCAAAGTCTAATATTTTTAGCTTTTGTTAACCAAAAGCTAACATTCTGCATCTACCTAAAAACCATATTTCTACTAAGACAAACCTTAACGCTGAATTCAAATGAAAAACCTCTTACTTAGTGTACTTACACTTCTTGCCTTTAGCATGCCTTGTATTGCCCAATACGGGCCATTAGGAAACCAAATTGACGGCGGCCCACCAAACGACAATATGGGATGGTCGGTCGCGATGAATGCTACCGGACGCATTATTGCGATGGGAGCGCCATTGTATGATAATGATTTTGGGCAGGTGCGCATTTATCAGGAATCCGGTGGAACCTGGACACAGCTAGGCTCCAGCATTAATGGAACTGAGATCGCAAACCAATTCGGATTCTCAATCGCATTGAATGCTGCGGGAACGCGGGTAGCACTCGGAGGGCTCGCCGGAGGAACGCGTAGAAACGGCAGCGTGGAAGTATATGACCTCGTGGCTGGAACATGGGTACAACGTGGTAATACTATTTTGGGAGAAGCCGTTGGGGACTTTTTTGGATTCAGTCTTGATATGAATGCGGTCGGCACACGCATCGTCGTAGGTGCCAGAAACAATGATGGTAATGGAGCAAAAGCTGGCCATGTACGGGTCTATGAGGAGCTAAATGCGGCCACTTCCAGTTGGGTTCAAATGGGAGATGATATCGATGGCGAAGCAGCTGGGGATGAATTTGGTTCAATAGTAACAATGGATGGCTCCGGAAATCTTATTGCTGTAGGGGCGGCCAAAAATGATGGTGCCGGAACTGATGCAGGCCATGTGCGAATATTTCGTTGGGAGAATAGCAGATGGACTCAACAAGGCGCTGACCTTGATGGCCAAAATGCCGACGAAGCCTTCGGCTCGGCCATTAGCCTCAGTGTCGATGGCACTACTCTCGCGGCAAGCGCTCCGTTACATGACTATGGAACCGGCTTCGGATCTGTCAGGGTATATACCTTGAATGCAGGAAACCCTTTCCAGATAGGCACTGATATTCGAGAAAACAGCACTACAGAGACGCTCGGCACGTCACTGAACCTTAGTAGCAATGGCAGCATTCTCGCAGTGGGGAATCAGTACAATGATGACAATGCGATGTCTTCAGGAAGAGTAACCATCTATCAAAACAACGGTGGAACCTGGGCCCTCCTTGACCCAAACCCGATCCGCGGCAATGCTATTTTTGACCAACTAGGCAAAAGCGTAGCGCTCAATCATGACGGCAATCGCGTTGTGATTGGAGCGAATCTGGCCAGTAGCACAAAGGGATATGTTGTAGTCTATCAGGATAGCTCGCGTGCAGTTGGGCTTGAGAATGATATTCCCACACTGGATTTGAATATCTCATCAACAGCTAATACGATTACAATCCAATCATCCGATCTCATAGGATTAGTCGATGTAATGGTAGTTGGTTTAGATGGAAAAATGCTTTTATCTAACAAACAATTCCCCATACTTGCGCCAAGAGTCGAGCTGCAACATCAACTGGGGCGCCGCACTGTTATCGTAGCGATCAGGCATGCGACAGGAGTCATAAGAAAAAAACTAGTCCTGAATTAAAAAAAGCCGGGCATTTCCAATCAATAAGAATTGCCCGGCTTATCTCTGCTACACAGAAAGAATTCCCTTTTCAACCCAGTTCATATACCAGGAATAGAAATCCATTTTATTTCCTTCTTCATCTAATACTGGCGTGAGTCCCTGGTAGTCATATCGCCTATCGAACCAGACGTTACCACGCTCCGGGCCAGTGATGACAAGTAAGAATTGCAGGTTGCTGCCGTAATCGCAGATTTTGATGGCGCCTTTGGAGACCTTTTTTCCAAAGTAATTCGACTGGAACATTTCACTAAAACACTTCTGAACACCTGAATCAATATTTCCAGCGAGTAGTTTCAGTCCTCTCCATTCTTCATTAGGAATGTCCCACTCGGAGGTTTGCATATACTTTTGATAGAAAAAATCACTCATCTGTACGCCGCCCGGACGAAGGATACCATCCAATATTTCAAAAACACCAGGCGGCCAGTTCCAGGATTCGGTAAATGAGAATTCTGATTTCAAAAAAGTAGTATCCTCCTCAAACGATGAATCAATCGCTTCGTCGAGTTTATTGATTCCAAAATATGGTCCTGCTCCACCGTTTCCACAATCCAATAAGAAGTCGCGGTAATCTGTGGGGAGGATGATTTCATATTTTTCTTCAAAATTAAAAACATCAGCACCCGTCAATGGAGGCCGAAATCGGTAGAGGTGCGACTTTGCCCCAAACACACCAAAATCAATATCTCGTTGCCTGAGTTTATCCAGGCTGCGCTTTAGGTCCTTTATCTTATTCGTGGGCAATGGATTTCAAATTGCAGATTAACGATTGCAGAACGACGATTTAAAGTCGGAAGCATTAGCCTTCGACTTTATCCCAATACACACTTTTTCCTAAAAGCGTGATGCCGATATAGCCAGTAAGTTTAAGCTTTCCTTCATTGGTCAGCTTAATTTCAGCACTGTAGATTTTGCCGTTTTGAGAGTTGTAAACTTTGCCATTTTCCCAGGCATCACCATCTTTTTCAAAGCCATACAAAAACACCATACCCACAACCGGTCTATTGCGTAGTTCATCAGACTTATTGAGTGAATCAAGAATCGGCTCACCATTGGCTAAATTCGGATTATTCATCCAGTACACTTTGCCTTTTAGCTCGCCATCTTCGACATATATTTCGACGGTACTATTATGGTTATCCTCAGGATACCAAAGGCCGCAGACATTGCAATCCTGGGCGTGTAAAGCGCCACCCAGAAGTGACAACAATAAGATTACGGTTTTCATACTTATTTCAAATGGGGGTTAGTGTTTCCATCGATGCGGCGAACCATATCGCCATAGATCATCTTTTGTGCGCCCTTACGCAGGACAAAGTCATGCGGAAAGCCTAGCTCAATCGAACTTACGTCGTTAAGACGCTGCATCGCTGTCTCAGGAATTACGAGATCAAGGCTCGCGATATTATCTTTGATCTGATCTAATTTGCTCGCACCTATAATAGGAATAACACCTTGCTCACGTATCCAGGCGAGTGCCAGTTTGGCGGGCGAGGTTTCGAGCTCTTTCGCTACGGCTACAACCTCTTCGACGATACGGTCATTTCGTTCATTAAAACGATAGGTATCAGTTCCTTCCATACGGCCGCCAGTACCTTTTCCTTTATCTTTCAAATACTTACCTGTAAGCAAACCCGCAGATAGCGGCGACCATGCAACCACGCCAAGCCCCAGGGCTTTTGACATCGGAAGGAGTTCACGTTCTGGAGTGCGTTCGGTGAGATTGTATTCTAATTGGTTTCCTATAAAACGCGACCAGCCGCGCAGTTCCGCCATCGTGTTGGCGCGAGCGGTAACCCAGGCTGGCGCATCTGATGTTCCTATATAGAGAATTTTACCTGCTCGTACCAAATCGTCGAGTGCGCGCATAGTCTCTTCGATCGGCGTGAGATAATCATAAGCATGCACCCAAAGCAGGTCGATATAATCGGTATTGAGCCGCTTAAGACTAGCCTCAACTGACTGGACGAGGTTTTTGCGGTGATTGCCTGATTTGTTTGGATTGTGTGTCGTATTGGAAAGCGTATACTTGGTTGCCAATACGATATGATCGCGGTCAGCCTGGATCAGGTCTCCGAGGATGCGTTCGCTAGAGCCTTCAGTATAGACATCGGCGGTGTCGATAAAATTGCCGCCTGCCTCTAGGTATGTATCAAAAATTGCTTTGCTTTCTTCAGGGGTAGAGCCCCATCCCCAGTCTTTGCCGAAGGTCATTGTTCCGAGGCAAAGAGGCGAGACTCTGAGGCCGCTGTGGCCGAATAGTTGGTAGTTCATTTTTTTCATTCGTCATTATTTCATTCGTCATTAGATCATTAACAACTCATACTAAATGGATAGTACATGATTAATGACTAATGATCAATGAAGATTAGAAAGGACCTAACAAGCTCTTCCAGTAAATGGTTTTCCAAAAAATGAAATGATCCGGTCAAGACGAATGGCGGTACCATCAGGCAATATTAAGTATTCTGCCTTATCACTGCGCGTCTCCCAGGTTTTGGCCTTGCCAGTATAAGTATGTGTATTTCCTGATTCATCCTCGAATATGATTTCACCGCTCTGGTTGGTAACCATTGCAGCTTCAAGCTCATCTACCAGATTGCAGGCTACGGGGGTGTATCGTGTATCCATCGTTTTCTAAATGAAATCATTCGTTAAAGTGAGTATCCCGGCCGTTCCCTGAGCGTAGTCGAAAGGAACAAGTGGCTTCGGCTACGCTCAGCCACCGTTTAAGCAAAGCTCATCCACCAGAAAAAGCGAATCGCAAATTGTTCATTGTTAATCATCAAATTAGCTAATTTTCAAATCAACTAATCACCAAATCACCATTATATCCTCGTAAAAAGTCTCCGGCTTGCATGCGCTTCTTTCCTTGAAGCTGCAATTCATCGATCGCCAGGACACCGTCTGCGGTAGAAACCCACAGTGAATCTTTATGTGGCTGTGTACTGCCTGGATCACCAAAGGGTTTGTCGTCTAGCTTGCGCGCTTTTAAGACTTTGAGCGACAGGCCGTCGAGCGTAGTATATGCCGCCGGATATGGCGAAAGGCCACGAACAAAGTTGTAGACGTTATCCAAAGGTTGATTCCAACCTATTTCGCAGTCTTCTTTAAAAATTTTGGGAGCAGGATTCTTAAATCGGCTATGATCCTGCGGCTTTGCTTCCAGTGCGCCAGCATCAAGCTG
>JBGCFB010000288.1:0-5156 GCA_045106685.1 Bacteroidia bacterium
GTTTTTATGAAAATGGCTTTTGTCTCATGTCCAAATGATGTTTTTAAATAGGTGTATTTTCAAAACAAATGTCTCTTTGTTTTGAAATGGCATAAAAAAGGGGCGGAGTCAAGAGGGGCAGCCACCCAGATTTGTGTAAAAATGCAAGGTAATAAGGGCGGTTTTTGGCCGTTTTGATTTCGCTTTTGCGCGCCCGCAGCGAAATAACGACCGTTTTAGGTGCAGAGTAGGGGAGTTTTATCTATTTTGAGGGGAATTATTGCGCACTGGCGGCCAAATTGCTACGCTCAATGTTTGTAAGTATTTCAAGTCACACATACTTATAATCTCGTCTTTACATTGCCTATTTGATTCTCGGTACTTTCTAAGCATATTACTTTAATTTAAAGGTACTGATAATGAGGTCATGCATAATCTTCGGTCTGACTCTTGTGCTTATAACGTTACCAAGTTGTAATGCCGCAGGTGACCGATGCATCGGTGCATACAATTTAGACCAGGAGCACGAAGAATTATTAGCCGACACAGGCTGGCTTGAGTATGTAGAGAATAATGTGTGTGATATTGAATATGTGCCATTAATTCCTACAGAACAGCTGAACACAAAGATTTATGGTAGAGCGAATTGTAGTACAGGAAATATCCTCATTGCAACGACTGAAATCAGTGGAGCCTATCCGCGACCTATAGATATGAGTGAGATTCTGATTACAATTGTGCATGAAGCAGCGCATCAAGAAGATGAGTGCAAACCCCGGGAAACAGAAGCTGTAAAGATGGAGCAAGCATTCTCGTTGGATTTATGCCTATGCCTTCGAAATCAAACGTGTAACCTCCCAGGCATATCAGATAACACAACTTTTAGTTGCGAGTGAGTGGTCTTGCCCCGAAAGACAAGTTTCCTAACAAACACCTGAAAGTTCGAGATTGTAAATCATCAAGTCGTTCGTTTTTCAAATCATGAAAACGGTAAAGAAGAGTCTAACCATTTCGCTTTAAAAACAGATAACACATTTTTATAGTAGATATGCTGAGCACATATTTATGATACTGGGTGTGTTGCTGGTAGTATTAATGTGACTAGTGCAAAGGAATCCTGAGTTTAAGGCATCGAAGATGCCGAGATTTTAACATGTGTATCCTCGTTTAACTACGTCGAGGAAAATGCCCGCGAGATAGATTATGATGATGTTTTTCCCACTAGAGAGCTGAATACAAAGGACAAGCCAGTTGTGGCGATAGAAGTATAACCATTACTGCTTTAGACGCAGATCCTTTTTTAAACGCATACCAAATTCAGACAACAAGGAAGAACAAAAATATTGAACTATTATTGATATGGATGGGCTTTGGGAAATCTCCCTATAAAAATATACCTCACTATGCTTTATAATATATTCACAATTGTGAACACGACATAGTCTCATGTCCTTTTGTGGGATCTAGAAATGATCTCAGGCTGAGCCGCAACTTGGAAAATCTAAGAGGATAAGCCATGAAAACGTCAACTGTGTTGATTTTTGCTGCTGTAGCCGTCACGGTACTTTTTGTTATTACAGGATTGAGAAATCCGGAAGTAGCTGCTTACGAAGCTGATCTTTTCGACGCCCAGCAAAGTGCTCATGCGTTAGATCTATATTTTGAAGCATATTAATCTGTTATCGAAACTGGTTTTGGTATCCCCGATACAAAAGCATGGGATGAAGCTATTGAATATGATGGGGGATACTTCAAAAGTATAGCTCATGAAATCATGGATCGTGCTTTTGGTTGGGATTTTATGCCCCCTAAAGTAGATGAGGTAAAGGCAGTAGGAGCAATACGATTATTAAACTCGCCTTCTGAGGCCTCTATTTTACTTTCATCGGTAAGAGAAGCCTTAAAAAAGGCCATTACAGAACGAAATACGGATTACATTCCAGAGCATATAACAAGGTTCTTTGCCGAGTATCCGAGTTACCATCCGATGCATGAAGGGAGATGTTATCCGCATGGCCATGATCAGTCTCCTTACATCAATGAACGAGCTGAAGTAGAAGCAGGAGATTGTATCAGTGATGGTTTATCTAACATGGTCAATTATGTACTCATGCTGGTTGACAAGGGAATCGATCCAAATGAAATAAAGGGAAGAACACCTGTAGAGCAGCCGATCGAGCCTTGTAACTGCTATTACGATTGGGATTGTCCTTTCAGCGCGTGTTTTCACTCGGGCCCCAATGGTCAATGTGAGTACCAGCCAAATCATCCTAATCCGGGTAAATCGGGCATTCAAGCGGATGGAATATGCCCTCAGTAGCTATTTTGATGTTGGCTCTGATTTAGTTAGGTTCGAATAACCTAATGGGTCGACTTTCCTTAAAGCTTTACGAGAGCACTTCGAAGGCCGCAGCTTTAAAGAAGGTTGTTTACACCATTCCTTAACAATTGACTCATCAGGTTATTTAAGCCATTTCATGCTCATTGAGTTGCTGTTTGCACAGGGCGTCATTGTGCTTTGTTTGCCCATAATTTGATTCGATGACACCCAGTACAAAAGTTCGTTCTAAAAATGATGTTTAATTTGACAAAAGCTTTTTTCTCCATCATATCCATTCTTGTGTTGTTTTGTCTCAACACGTGCGATTCAGGCCCGGAATCCACGCAGTCAAAAGCGGAAAAGGATTCTTTGGCTCTCGTCGAGTTGTATCATGCGACCAATGGCGATCAGTGGACAAACCGAGATAATTGGCTCTCCGGCCCTCTTATTTTTTGGTATGGTATCGTAGTTTCCAGCCAGGGGCGTGTTAGCGAGATCGACTTGTCGAGGAACAACTTATCAGGGACACTTTCGACAAGCCTGGGGGAATTAACCGAATTACAGATCCTTTCGCTTCACCACAACGAGGTGATAGCGCCTGTTCCTGTAGAATTGGGTCAACTCACCAATCTGCGACAACTGGATCTTTCTCATAATAAGTTAACGGGTGAAATTCCGACGATTTTTGAGCGCCTCTCGTCTTTAGAAATGCTACAATTGCATGATAATGCGTTCACGGGAGGTTTTCCGGTAGGCCTGACTCAGTTAACGAACCTTCGAATGTTGAGGCTTTTTTTCAATCAACTCGAAGGTCCGATTCCCCATGAAATTGGTGCACTTGGCCGCCTGGAATTTTTACAGCTAGATCACAATGAGATGAACGGAGACTTACCCAGTGAGCTTGGCCAGTTAACGGACCTAGTCCATCTCTGGGTATCATCGAACGGTTTCACGGGAAGCCTGCCTAGTTCTTTACAGGAATTGACGAATTTAGAGACCTTCTATTTTGAAGAAACTGACCTTTGTATCCCGACGGACTCAGCTTTTCAAGCCCATTTATTGAGAATCGAATTTGTGAGAAGCACGAATAATGCTTGTTAAAGTTCAGCGCCTTGCTGGCAGCTGCTCTTAAGGTTGTGGTGTGGCCTACCTTTTGAAGGTGTTTTGCAAGACTCCAAAATGGTCAATTCAAAGGAAATGGCTCCAGGGACGTTTGCTTTCTATCATTCGGGTATTTCTCAACAAAGGGGCACAATTTACCACATTGATGAGAAAACCCGCTTCTGACAGTAAAAACGTCCGTTTTCAATAGCCAAATATCGATAGGGTAAATCACGTTTGTTTTATAGCAAACCTGTCTATAAAAATCCAATGACAGCCTTTTCTCTAACGTGGCAGCTTTTTTTGCTCACAAAAGCCTTTTAACAGGCATATGGATTAGGGACTTACCATGATCATGGTAAGATCTGCCCCTTTGTTGAGAAATACCCCATTCGGGCCAAGGCTTTACAATTTCAGTTGAGACTGAGGACGGCTTGGTTTCGGTTATTAATGTGCCAAAAGGCGTTGAAATTAGTATTCAAGCTACGGAAGAAAATAATCCCAATTGGATGGAGCAGGGTGGATCATTTCCTCTTGAGTATAAAGGAGATATGGTAATACGTACGACAAACAAACCACCAAAGGATACCCCTGGGAATGCATGGGATGTTATGCAAGAAGCTCCATTTTAACTAGTTTTAGAGAATGCCTCGGTAACTATTGAAAAGCGAAATTCCGACCGGTAGCGTTTAGCAAAATGGAGGATTTATACATTTTGTGTGTCCCTCCCCAATCTAGCAAAACGCATTTATACTGGCCGGAGTGATATATTGCCGAGAGACGTTTCTTCTTTAGTGGCTGTGGTGCCAAAACGTTTGTAGTGTTAGTCTTTCATTTTTAAAGGTAATTCCAAAAGCATAGAATTATGTCAACACGGTTATCTTTCATTGTCGCTGTCAACCTTTTCCTACTCATTAATCTTGCCCAAATATCTTTGGCTCAAGAACCTTCCTATAGACCCAATAGTGATCTAACAGAAGGAAAAGAAATCATTGCCATATACTTTGGAGCCACTTCCTGTGGGCCATGCCATGACCCTGAACTGAAGAAGGACATTCAGCGATTAAAGACACTGCTAAATCAGCACGCTAAGTCGGCAGGTTATGCATTTTCTGTCACGGGTGTTGCTCTTGATTGGAAGGTCGAAGAGGGGATCGAGTTTCTAAAAGAGGTTGGGCCATTTGATGAAATTGTTGTGGGTAAGAATTGGGACAACCTGGCAGCAGTGGAATACATTTGGGCTGACCCATCTTCAATGCCCGCAATGCCACAGATTATTGTCATTGAGCGAGATGGGCGCATGCAACAGGATCGCAGGACTTATTCCGAGAATAAAGTAATAGCCCATCATGTGAGTCCCTCAGCGATATCAGCATGGGTCGATGCCGGTGCACCTCTATGCTGGACTATTGAGGAAGAAAGCCCGGTGAGTTGGACTGGGCCCGATTGTAAATTTCAGTAAGTCTCTTTTACGAAACGGGATTTCCGACCAAATGCAAAAGGCGTAGTTCTTCTGCTGTCGAGTAGCCAGGTGGGATTACTCCCACCCAGCCCCCTAAGAACGGAGCGAGCCATTCTCACGGCACACCGCTCAAGCCTGTGCTGTTCTGCGTGTGTGGTAGGCTTTGCGACACCAGGTGTGCACGAGTTTCAGGTTGTCCACTTCATTGCCTCTGCCGCGTGGTTGGTGTGTATCGATGAGGTCGTCCTCATCGAACTGTACACCACATAACGCGCAGCTGTACTCCTGAAGGCG
>JBGCFB010000289.1:0-3022 GCA_045106685.1 Bacteroidia bacterium
GTGGGTGTGGGTGATTCTTGCTTCCAAACTTGCCCCTTTTGCCATAAAAGTCGTCATAGGAAGTCTCGGTGAGTTGGAAAAAGCTATTTGGGACGACACATTAAACAGTATTGACTTCGCAGCATTTGCAGATCGACCAGTCGTCGTAAAAGGCTGTAGCGATGTAGCGATTCCTGCTTCGGTATATGCTGAAGCGACGAAGCGCCTTTTGCCATACGCCAAAAAAGTAAGCTTCGGTGAGCCGTGCTCTACGGTTCCTGTTTATAAGCGTGGGTGATTGGGGAGATAAAATGTTGCTCATTACTTCCATATTATCCTATATCCTCCTCGTTGTTTGCTTGATTTTAGTTTCAAATCAAATACTCAAAAACAAAGGCGAGCGAGTACAAGCTAAATCACGGAGGTGGATTACTGGGATAGGAGTTGCATGCGCTCCTATAATCGGAATTTTGTTTATGTTGAATCTTCTTGCGCTAGCTATTGACGATCATTATGATGTCAAAAGAGGCACCTTTACATGGTGGGCAACCATGGATAATACCACGATCACATCCTTTCCGGTGCATGAACCCAAAGAGGAAGTAACTTATCATGCGATTGGAGGCGACAGTCCCAGTATCGGAACCGGATGGGAAATTGAATATTCCAGTCACGCTTCGCCTTCGACATTAGCTGCTATCATTATTCCATATTTGAAAAACGAAGGTTATCAAATGGAGAAAGTAGCCCAAACTCAGCATTATATCATAGGCCAGCATCACAAAAGCGATCGCAAAACACTATATTCAGGAGTAGATGCTAAAGGCCAAAGCCTTGATCTTTTGATTGACAGTGTGGCACACAATACTACTGTCGTTGACTGCTCAATTGTTTACTAGCGAGTCTTCATAGGTCAGTACTTAGGGACATCTTCAATCACTCTTCTGCAATTTCCAATCTGCAATCAAAGAAAACGGATTGGAGATTAGTGAAATGTGATTCTAGACTGGAGATATGTCAAACCTCGACATCCTCTCCACGGATGTGCCGAATAAAATCTTCGATTTGCCAGGCATCATCGGCGCGATAATCGCCGATAGCGCTACGCCGTAGCTGAGTCAGATAAGCACCTGTGCCGAGGTGCTGACCGAGGTCATGCGCGAGGCTACGGATGTATGTTCCTTTGCCACAAGTGATGCGCACCTTGGCTTCGGGTGAGCTGAAGTCGAGTATTTCAAATTTTTCGACCCAGATTTCTCTGCTGGGGATATCGACCTTTTGGCCTTTGCGGGCAGACTTAAACGCGCGTTTACCGTCTACTTTTACTGCGGAAAAAACGGGAGGATACTGCACGACACGCCCTGTAAAATGAGTAATCGCCTCCAGAATGGTGGCCTCCGTAAGTTGGCTAATATCGGTGATGTTCTCCTCGGGCGTTTCAGCGTCATAGCTTGCAGTCGTCGCGCCGAACTTGATGGTCGCTTCGTATTCTTTGATCTGACCCTGGATACGCTCGATCGACTTGGTACTTTTTCCTGTACAAAGAATAAGCAAACCCGTCGCCAGCGGATCAAGGGTGCCTGCATGGCCGACTTTGAGTTTTTTTATTTCTAGCGCCCTGCACAAATGGTAGCGAATTTTTTTTACCACATCAAAAGAAGACCAGCCGAGTGGCTTGTCGATAAGTAAGGTTTCTCCTTTGATGTAATCCATTTTTAGCTTCTGACTGTTAGCTTCTGGCCTCTGGCTTTCTAGAGGGACCGTGAAAGTGTTTCTTAATCGGGGCAAAGATATAACGCTTTGTTTTATTCCTTATCCTTCCCTATTTCATTAATAAGAGACATTCCTTTAAGCTCAAGTTCTTGTACGTTGTCATCCCAATTGTTTAGGCTAACCGCCCCTCCGATAACCAAAATCCACGATGTAATCGGCACAATAACCATCCAGCTTAAATGATGAATGCCTAGTGTATTGATTTCATTATAGCCTAAAAGCCACCAGGTAAGCATAGGAATCCCGCTTCCTAATGCTCCTATTAGCATAAAGTAAAAAAGATGGGTATTGTCGTGGCCCCACATGTAATTGACATAGTAAACCAAAAGTGCTCCCATGGCACCCATTCCCGCCCAAACGATCACCACGGTAAAAGTCGTGTATGCCGGGAGGAAGAAATATCCACCTAATATGGCAAGGCCTAATCCTTGTAAGGTTCTCTTATCGTCTGTGTTGGAACCTCGTGCCAAAAAATGCGCGAAGGCAAACGAAATAGAAGCAGGAAATAGCCACAAGGACTGAGCGTTGGGAAAGTGGTCCGGATATGAATCAGGATCGATCATGGAGATGCAAAGACCCGTCACCAGAGCCGACACGGCGAAGCCTGCGAAGCGCTGACGGGGAGTTTTATGAAAGCGTGTCATCTTTCCCGATTTGATTAATAAGCGCATGCTTCTTTTCTACACGTCGCTGGCGATCCTGCACTGTGTCAAGGCTAAAGACGATACCCATACCGATCTGCCAAAAGCCCATTGAAAGGTAGGAAACGATTTCAAAATTAAGACCTAAAACATCATTCAGAATGAGTAATGGAAGCATAACGCTCGCGACGCTCATAAAAGCAAGAAAAGCTGTTGCCTGACTTTGTTTGCCTAAAAGTGCTTCATATATCCAGGAAAGAAATGCCCCAACAATCGCCATATATAGGATGGACATAAGGGCTTTTTGTTCTGGTAAAAAGAAAAAAAGCAAGGCATACAAAAGCCCATTTAACAAGACAAATCCTATAGCGTGCAACTTTGATCGCTCGTAACCTCTCACCCAAACAAGCACGGCTCCCCAGGCTAATCCAGAGAGAATAAATGCTGGTAAATTCTGTAATCTATCAGCAGGTTCATACTCCATCTGGAATATCAAGAATGAATATAGGCCCAGGCCTAAAACCGCAATGATTGTGCAAACCACAATGCCTGCAAAGCGCTGTAAAACTGTTCTATTGGGTGTTTTCATTTAAGCGAAATTATTGCCTTTAAGCCAGAAGCTAGCGGCC
>JBGCFB010000029.1:0-66369 GCA_045106685.1 Bacteroidia bacterium
CGATCAAGCCTGTAAGGATACAGTAGAATACGTCCATTTTGTCAAAGGTAATTCCACGTACAACCATCTCTCCTTCAGGCATGATATGACCTACAATAAAGAAAGAGGCGATCAATGTGAGGACCATAGAGCCCCAGTTACCGATGTTGAGCGCAGTCATAACAGAAGAAGTCTCAGACTTCACACGTACGAAGAATCCACTAATAGCAGAGAAGATAAGTCCCACACCTGCGATCACGAGTGGAAGCAAGATCGGAGCAATACCACCGAAGTTATCCATACCTACCTCTGATACAACCTCACGGCCAAGTACCATAGTAGCAAGGATCGTCGCTACGAATGAACCGAACAGGTCAGCACCCATACCAGCAACATCACCTACATTATCACCTACGTTATCAGCGATAGTAGCAGGGTTACGAGGATCATCTTCAGGAATACCTGCTTCTACTTTACCTACGAGGTCAGCACCTACGTCAGCAGCTTTGGTATAGATACCACCACCTACACGTGCAAAAAGTGCAATACTCTCTGCACCAAGTGAGAATCCAGCGAGTACTTCTAGCGCTTGCTCCATACCGATGCCATTTACATCGCCAGCAGCAGCACCGCTTACATACATGTTATAAAAGAGGATAAAGAGACCACCAAGACCGATTACGGCCAGGCCAGCTACACCAAGTCCCATCACCATTCCTCCACGGAAGGAAACGTTCAATGCCTTTGCAAGGCTGGTACGGGCAGCTTGTGTGGTGCGTACATTCGCTTTGGTAGCGATATTCATACCGATATATCCGGCAAGGGCTGATGCGAAAGCACCTACAAGGAATGATATTCCTATAAGCCAGTCAGAAGTTTCTACACGTGTTCCAGACCAGGCTAGCAAAGCAGCTACGGGAATAGAGAAAATGATAAGAACCTTCCATTCTGCTTTCAAAAAAGCGAGCGCTCCGTCGGCGATATAGCCAGAGAGGCGTTTCATGTTTTCGTCACCGGCATCCTGTTTGGAGACCCAGTTGTAGTGAAAAAACATTACTACAAGACCTATGAGACCAAGAGCTGGTACTAGGTAAAACATGCTGTTCATATTGTTGCAGCGTTAAGTTTAGCGTTTACAAAATCGCAGCGAAAATTCGCCGCTTCTCAAAATTAAGGCTGCAAATGTAACGCCAATGCCTCAGAATATGAAATTTCCAGCAGATATTGATTGAAGGAGAGAAGGATTGTGGGATTGAAAGGGGAAAATGCTCGCTACTCGGTCTTTGATCCTCGATGCTTGATCCTAAAATTCAAAAAAGCGAAGATCAAGCAGCGAGGACTTTTTTCAAACAGCAAGGATATACTTGTGATTCTACTCTACTATTGAAGGGTAAGACCATTCAATAGAACCTCCATCTCGTCTTTGTATTCGTCAAACAATCCCTTGGCGGTGTAAGAAAGGAATTGAGTAGTTGAATTTTCGTTCGAAAAGTAATACCCAAAATAGATAAACTTGATCCCCTGGATCGTGCCTTCCATCTGGAGCATGAGCACTTTGTTTCCGTTTACGGTGCGGTATTCTTCCTTAGTAATCTTGGTATCAGGAGCAGCAGCACGAGCATTCGTGATAGCAATCGTTTTGAGCTGTTCTAGTGCGATTCCGATGCGTTCCGTAACTGCCATCGCATATAAATCCTGGCCTTTACGCTTAAACTTATATTCTACTGCGCCTTCGCTTTCTGCTTTTTCGAATTCCCAGAGTTTTGGATTGATGAAAAATGCATTCTCATTCACGCTACTTTTTACCTGAAAACTCGAAGTCTTATCTTTTTGAAACTTCTTCTTATTGACAGGAATTTCGGTCTCCTTGATGTCTTCCTTATTGACATAGGTCCAGGTGCCATCTTCATGAAGAACGACTTCTTTACCAGTTTCTGTAACAGCCTTTTCCTGAGCAAAGAGCATGACACATGCTGAAAGAAGGATCGATACGAGTAATGCTTTTTTCATGATCGTTAATGTGTTTTGTGTGAAAGTGGTGCAAAGGTAAAATTATTTATTGCGCTCGCGCTCCTCGATCCTAATTTCCTTAAAAGCGAAGATCGAACATCAAGCATCGATCAGCGAAGACTTTTTCAATCCTCAATGACGCTCGCGCTCCTCCTCCACTTTTGCTTTCACGCGCAGCTTGTAGACTTTGGGTGAGGCGGGATCCTCGCCCTGGGCGACGAGGGCATCGGCGAGCATGGTGTAGGCCTGGCTGGCGGGGATACTTACATTTGGAAAATACCCTCCTTCGTCTTCAAGGTAAAAAGGTTTTTTTCGCATGTCTTCATATAGGCGAATAGCACTTTTAAGCCCTTTAATACGCTTCTCTATATCTTGCTCAAGGCTTGCATTAATAAAGCGTGAGAAAAGGCCAGCGCACTCACATTTTCTATCGGTTGTAATCAACGAGTCAAGTCCTTCTTCTCCCTTTGTTTCAAAAGTGGCAATGAATCGAGCCGTTGTAGGAAGAAAGCTATAAACCTTTCTAAAATATACTCCCCAGCCTTTGAGTACTTTTTTATAATTAGGGAACACCAAAGGCCCCAGGTACACAAGTGCCGAGTCATAAAGTTCCTGCTGCACAAGCGCTACACCTAAAAAACCTTCCGGCAAACGGGCCAGCGTATCAGGCGCTTTTGAAGCTGCGTAACGGAAGTAATCTTCGGCATATTTATAATCATGTTCCAAAAGCGCCAAACGCCCCGCCTCAAACCATTCAAACCAGTAGCCTTCTTCAGGGTTCCTTTTAAAAACAGCGCGAATCGTATCGGGGATATAATCCTGGATTCGCCATTTATCTATTTCCCCTCTACTTGCAAGAAATACTAATTTCTTGGATGCCAAAATACCTACCCTATTAAAGGTGCGCATTTCCCCTTTTTCTAACGCTTGAAGTCGAGGAAGAAAATTCTTTCGATTATGCCCATAATACAACCACTTCAATAAATAGTAATCTTCCCTACCATAAGGATGTGCTTCGGTACTGACAATTACCCAAGGACGTGGCTGAAAGAGCTTTTCTAACTGGGTTTTATGCCCGCGTTCAAAATGGTGGAAAAGGGTATCGATGTTGAGGCGTGGTCGATTTTGGGAAAATGTGCTCGATATGGCAAGGATACAAACGAGAAAAAGGAGGGGCTTTTTCATGGTGAGGGGTTTGGTTAGATTGGGGATGATTTTGCCCAAGTTAGAGACCAGGAAAATAGTATAACAGGGCAAAAGGATCTCATGATTCTGCATGAGGCCGGACTACGCCGAGTCCTTCCTTGCTGGCACGAAGTTCGGCCCAGCCTCTGGGGCTATCCATTTCGACGGATGTTTTATTATCCTTTCCGACTTGATCCTTGCTACTCAATACTTGCTACTCTCGTGTGTTTTTCAACCATTCGAGAGTAGCGAATATCAAGGATCAAGCAGCGAGTATTCGCGCCTTACCTTTCCCTTATCCCATCATCGCTTCCAGCTCCTCCTGCTCGATCGATAGATTTTCCCAGCGTTCCGTCGCTGCGATGATCGCCTCATCGAGGGATTTTACCTCTTTTTGTATTTCGGATAACTTACCAAAGTCGCTTGCGACTTCAGGCTTTGCCATTTCAAGATGGAGGTTATCCTGCTTTTGCTCGAGCGTTTCGATTTCTGTCTCTGCGGCTTCGATCTCTCCACCGATCTTTTTAAGGCGGTTTTTCGCCTTGCGGGCATCCTGGAAGTTCACTTGCTTCTTGGGTGCCTCGACTTCCTTTTTGACTGGAGCTTTCGCCTTAGAAGCTGGAGTGGCAGAATTTGCCGCGCGAGCTTCGGCTTCTTTACGCGCTTTCCATTCGGCGTATTCGGCATAGGTTCCGGGATATTCGCGCAGCTCTCCGTTTTCGATAAACCAGATCTTATTCGCGACTTTATCCAAAAACCAACGGTCGTGTGACACAACCACATAACTGCCTTCATACTGATTCAACGCCTCAATCAGCACCTGAATCGAAGCGATATCGAGGTGGTTGGTAGGCTCATCGAGCAGGAGGAAATTGGCTTCTGACAAAAGCGTCTGTGCCAGCGCTACGCGCGAGCGCTCGCCTCCAGAAAGTACCCTGATCGGTTTCTCAACATCCTCTCCACTAAACATAAAACATCCCAGAATCGTGCGGAGATACACTTCTGTTTTATCGCTCACACCATCTGCAATCTGCGCAAGCACGCTCAGATTAGGCTGAAGGCTTTCGAGTTGGTGTTGGGCAAAAAACGCCTGATTGACGTTGTGGCCTGCTTTTACAGCGCCAGTATGTTCTTCTCTTCCGCCGATCAGGCGCAAGAGGGTTGATTTTCCTATTCCGTTGGCGCCGATGAGGGCGATCTTGTCGCCTCGCAGAATCGTAGCGGTAGCATCTTCCAGCACGAGTTTATCGCCGTAGCTTTTTCCTGCTTTTTCCAAAACAACCACTTCCTTACCCGACGGACGCCCAAAAGCGAAACGGATACTCAAGCCGAAGCTTTCTTCTTCCGGCGCTTCAATCCGCTCAAGTTTATCAAGCTGCTTCAGTTTACTTTGAGCCTGGGTGGCTTTGGAGGCTTTTGCTTTAAATCTCGTGATAAAGCGCTCTTGCTGGGCTATATACTTTTGCTGATTCTCGTAGGCCTGCTGCTGAAGTTCGTGCCTGACCTTTTTCTCTTGTTTGTAAAAAGCGTAGTTCCCGGAATAAATATTCAGACGCTTGAGGCTGATTTCCAATATCTTGTCAGCCATGCGATCGAGGAAAAAACGGTCGTGCGACACGATGATCGTTGCACCTCTAAAGGTACGCAAGTAGCCTTCCAGCCATTCGATCGATGGAAGGTCCAGGTGGTTGGTAGGCTCATCGAGGAGCAGCACGTCAGGTTCTTCAAGGAGCATTTTGGCAAGCAAAACGCGCATGCGCCATCCACCAGAGAAGGTGTTGTAAGGTCGGCCTTGTTCTGACCCGGCAAAGCCCAGTCCAGTAAGCATGCTACCTACTTCAGCATCGATAAGGTTACCGCCTTTCGCATCAAAGAGCGACTGCTTTTCGGCCAGATCGTTGAGCGTTTGGTCGTCGGTATGGCCGGCTTCGAGGCGTTGCAGCAAGGCTTCGATTTCATCGCCGAGTTGGAGAACAGGAGCGAAGGCTTGCTTTACAACCTCATTGATAGGCGCTTCTGTTTCAAAGGAGGTCAGGTCCTGATTAAAAAAAGCTATTTTCAAATCACCGGACTTGTTCACCTTCCCTTCGCTTGGGCTCATGTCGCCGACGATCACACGCAACAGCGTAGACTTACCTGCACCATTTCGACCAACCAGGGCTACTTTTTCACCAGGGTTAAATTGGTACGTAGCTCCCAAAAACAAAGGATTTCCCCCTATTTCTACTCCTATATTTTCAATACTCAGCACAATGTTTCTATTTGGCTGCTAAAGTATGAAATTCTGTTGGCTATTGGCTATTGGCGGTTGGCTTTTGGCTCAACGTGCATGCACCTGTTTATACAAAATTTTGATACCTATATATTTTTCTGGCCAGAAGCTAATGGCCAGAAGCTAGAAGCCAATAGTCAAAATATACCTTTATTTGTTGCAGCCTTTTCCTCAAGGCTACTGTCCATTATTCATCGTCCATCTATTATTTTCAAAAATCCATGAAATACTTATTTCTAATACTATTTTCGTTCGGGCTTCTATTTGCTCAGTCCAGCCTCAGCCTTGAAGAATGCCAGAATATGGCTCGCACCAATAGTCCGGCAGCGCGAATCGCAAAGCTCACTCAAAAGGGACAACAATTTGACTATCAAGCCTTTAAGGCAGGATTTTCACCTCAGGTATCTTTGGATGGCAATTTGCCCGGGCTTTCACGCTCCATCAGTAATATCCTGCAGGATGACGGAAGCATTCGATTCGTTCCACAGAGTCAGACTTTTTCTACCGTCGCGCTCAACATCAATCAGGCGATTCCACAGACGGGAGGAAGCGTGTTTGTATACTCATCGCTTTTTAACAGACTAGACCTCACCGATCCTTCCAATCAACTGTGGCAAAGTAGCCCTTTTGTCCTGGGTATTAATCAACCACTATTTGGCATAAATCGCTTTAAATGGGAACAGCGCAACCAGGATACGCGGATATCGCTTTCGAGGCTGGATTACACTTCGGCGGTGGAATCGGCCAGTCGTCGTGCGACTGAGCTATATTTTGATGTGTTACTTGCACAAACTCAGCGCGAAATCGCCAGGGCCAATGTGGCAAATAATGACACCATTTTTACCATATCAAAAGGTCGGTTTTCTGTTGGTAAAATTGCGGAAAACGACCTGCTCCAAAGTGAGCTTTCACTGATGAATGCGCGCACAGCTTTTGAAACAGCAGAAGTAAATTATCAATTGGCGATCCAGCGCTTGCGGATTGTGTTGGGAATGGATGCATCGGAGCCACTTCTTTTGGAAAACCCTGGCCCTACCCCTCAAATAGGCCTTGCACCTGCGGATGCCGTCACGAAAGCGCTGGGAGCTGGCAGACTACAACTCGCTGCCAAGCTTATGCGGTTAGAAGCGGAACAAGCTCTCGCAGTCGCGAAAACCCAGAATCGGATTTCAGCAGATCTCAATGCGACCTTTGGTTTGAATCAAACTGCAACCAGCCTCTCAGATGCTTATCGCAACCCTGTTGATCGCGAGACTTTTTCAATCGGCTTCAGCGTTCCGCTCCTCAACTGGGGCGCCGGTCAGGACCGCGTTGATGCGGCGAAGGCGCGTCTGGAGGCTGCCGAAATTACCGTTGAGCAAAACATGGCGGAGTTTAAGGCTGATGTTGCGTACCAAATCAGTAATATCCAATTGCTCCAGCAGCAGTTGCGCAGAAGCGCACGTGGCGATACCATCGCTGCAAGGCGATTCGAAGTTACAAAGCAGCGCTACCTCGTTGGAAAAATCGAGCTTCAGGCATTATTTATCGCACAACAAGAAAAAGATCAGGCGCGTCGTTCATACCTCAACACGCTTCGAAATTACTGGTTAGCCTTGTCTGGTCTCCGCGAGCAAACCCTGTATGATTTTGTGGAAGATCGTCCGATCAGTCACTAAGGAACATTTCAAAAAAACAACTATTTAGCTATTAGCATTTGGCGGTTAGCTTTTGGCCGGAGCATTGTGTTTTCATCTTAAAAGAGGTTTCCTTCTCTTCATTTTTCAAAAAGTGGAAGCATATTCGCTTTAAAGCCAAACGCCAACAGCCTGAATATTTGCAAAAAAATACCTTTTCAGCGTGCCTAAATTATTCAGTATCAACAAATTTGCTAATTTCGCGGGATTATTTTGCCCAACAGCTTATTTATGGAAACGTCCCGGATACTCACACCTGATGCACTTGCTTTTTTAGAAGCATATGTAAACAACCCTTCACCTACTGGATTTGAAGCAGGAGGCCAGCAAATGTGGCTGGACTATATCAAGCCCTTCACCGACGATTATCTCACAGATGCGTACGGAAGTGTAGCCGCTATTATCAACCCCGATGCCCCTTATAAGGTCGTTATCGAGGCCCACGCTGATGAAATCAGCTGGTTTGTGAGCTACATCACCGATGATGGATTGTTGTACCTTGTTCGAAATGGTGGATCAGATCATCAGATTGCCCCTTCAAAACGTGTCAATATCCATACCGATAAAGGTATGGTTAAAGCCGTTTTTGGCTGGCCAGCTATTCATACTCGCCGTGGTACCAATAAAGAAAAGGCGCCTAGCCCTACCAATATATTCCTCGATTGTGGATGTATCAGCAAAGAGGAAGTCCTGGAAATGGGCATCCATGTTGGTTGTGTCGTGACCTATGAAGACGATTTCATGGAAATGAACAACCGTTACTTTGTAGGACGTGCGCTTGATAACCGCGTAGGTGGATTCATGATTGCCCAGGTTGCTCGTCTCCTTAAAGAAGACGGCATAGAGCTTCCTTTTGCACTCTATATCGTCAATGCGGTTCAGGAGGAAGTAGGTCTCAAAGGAGCCCATATGATCGCTCATCGCATTCAACCCGATGTAGCCATTGTTACCGATGTGACACACGATACCACAACGCCTATGATCGATAAGATCGAGCACGGTATGGTTAAAGCTGGCAGTGGCCCGTCACTTACGTATGCTCCTGCAGTTCATAACAATCTCCTGCGTTTGATTATGGATACCGCGGACTCGCATAAGATTCCGTTTCAGCGCGAAGCTTCTTCTCGTGCAACAGGAACTGACACAGACGCTTTTGCATATTCAAATCAGGGCGTGCCTTCTGCGCTTATTTCATTGCCTTTGCGCTATATGCACACGACGGTTGAGATGACACACAAAGAAGATGTCGTAAACGTGATTAAGCTCATTTATCACACACTTCAGAATATACAGGATGGCCATGACTTCCGATATGTGAAGTAGGCTTTTCCAATCTTATATGTTAATCCCTGGTGCTTTTTGGTGTCAGGGATTTTTTTGTTGTAAAATGAGTCCAAGGTAAAAAGACCCTTTTCGCCAAATCCTTCCTATTATTGCACCCAAATCCAGCCACTATGCAATTACTAACCGACATCGCATTTCTTCATACTGTCGCCGCTAGCGACGAGCTTTTTCTACAAAAGGAAGCGCTCCAGGGCGCGCCGGTAATAGAAGATGCCTGGTTATTAATAAAAGACGGGAAAGTAAACGCACTGGGAAAAATGGATGAGCTTCCTACCGGAGCCTTCCCCGATGTCCCTAACATGGACTGCACAGGACGCACCGTCGTTCCTGGTTTTATCGACAGTCACACGCACCTCGTTTTTCCAAAAAGTCGCGAAGTAGAATATGTTGACCGCATCAAAGGGTTGAGCTACGAAGAAATCGCCCGCCGGGGCGGAGGAATCCTCAACAGCGCCCGCGCAACTGCTTCCATGTCTGAAGAACAACTACTGGAAGATGCCAAGATGCGCGCCGATGAAATCCTAAGCCTGGGCACTACTACCGTAGAAATCAAAAGTGGCTATGGCCTTTCTGTAGAGAGCGAGCTAAAGCTGCTTAGAGTAGCGAATGAGCTTAAAAATCATACTCCTCTCCGCATCAAAACAACCTTCTTGGGTGCACACGCGATTCCGCTCGAATACAAAGATCGTCGCAAGGAGTATATCGATCTTGTTTGTAACGTGATGCTTCCGCAAGTGATGGAAGAAGGCCTCGCAGACTTCATTGATGTCTTTTGTGATGAAGGTTTCTTCACTCCTGAAGAGACGCTTTATATTCTTGATAAAGGAAAACAAGTTGGGCTTCCTGGCAAAATTCACGCAAACGAGCTTGCCGTTTCTGGCGGTGTGCAGGCAGGTATTGAAGCTGGCGCATACTCAGTGGATCATCTGGAGCATCTTTCTGAGGTAGAAATAAGCTTATTGGCGGAGCATGATACGGTTGCGTGTGTACTCCCTACTGTTGCCTACTTTTTAGGGATTCCATATGCTCCTGCACGAGAGCTGGTCGATGAAGGCGCCATTGTGGCGCTTGCCACAGATTACAACCCTGGCTCTTCGCCGGGCGGCTCTATGCCATTCGTGATGTCTCTCGCTTGTAATCGCCAGCGCCTGCTTCCAGAGGAAGCCCTGGCAGCCTCGACGCTTAATGCCGCATTTGCGCTACGCATGTCGGATATGACAGGAGCCCTTACTCCTGGAAGAGCTGCTGACTTAATTATTTGCAAACCAGGCATTCAGCTCGCGCATATCCCTTATTATTATGCAGCAAATCCGGTCGACAAAGTGATGATAGATGGGAAGTTTGTGGTCTGATTAACGGTTAACAATCCTGAGTCGGTTGGTTCATGCTAATGTAGCAAAAGGCCTGAAGGATCGTTTTTCCTACTAGTCTGGAGTTTGTGACAAATAATACCGGATAAATTGATCCTTTTTCAAGATTGATATCCTGCTATCTACGTCTGAGCATTTTTACGAATTTTATCAAAAAAGAGGATTATCCATCCGGCTAAGAACTATTTCCTATTTTTGAAAAAAAATCTGCTATGCGAAAAGCTTTTCTATTTATTCTAAGTATATGTTCCCTCGGTCTCGTTTTTGGGCAAAATCCCGATCTTGAGCAATTCAGTGCCATGAAGGCGCGCAGTATTGGCCCGGCGGGAATGAGTGGTCGTGTTACCAGTATCGATGTGGTACATGCACAGTCTGATATTATATATGTAGGAACGGCATCAGGAGGAGTATGGAAAAGCGAAAGCGGCGGAATCGCCTGGAAGCCGATCTTCGATGATCAGAGCACCTCTTCTATCGGCGCAGTAGCCGTATGCCAGTCCAATCCCAGCATCGTCTGGGCAGGAACCGGAGAAGGAAACCCGCGCAATAGCCAGTCGAGTGGAGCAGGTGTATTCAAAAGCCTCGACGCTGGCAAAACCTGGACCCTTATGGGCTTGGAAGAAAGCCACAATATCCACCGCGTTATTATCCATCCGGACAATCCGGACGTGGTATACGTAGGTGCCCAAGGCCCGGCATGGGGCGATAATACTACGCGCGGTGTGTACAAAACTACCGATGGTGGGGAAACCTGGAAGCAGGTTCTCAAAGGTGATAAAAGCACCGGTATTGCCGATTTAGTCATCGATCCAACGAATCCTAACAAGCTGATCGCTGCGATGTGGGATTTCCGTCGTACTGCCTGGGACTTTCGTAGTGGCGGTCCTGGTTCTGCCATTTTTATTACGATGGATGGTGGCAAAAACTGGAAGGAATCCCGCGAAGGACTTCCTAAAGGTGACCTTGGACGCATTGGTATTGCCATTGCGCCTTCACAGCCCAATCGTGTATATGCGATTGTTGAAGCAAAGAAAAACGGATTCTATCGTTCCAATGATGGAGGTGCTACCTGGGCCAAAGTTAATCGCCAGGGCAATTATGGTAATCGCCCCTTTTACTACGCTGATATTTATGTAGACAGTAAAAATGAAAATAGAGTCTACAGTATTCACTCGCTGGTGACGCGCTCAGAAGATGGTGGTAATTCCTGGAAAACGATTATTCCGTACACCGGTGCTGGCGTTCACCCTGATCACCATGCACTTTGGATTCACCCGGATAATCCAAACTATCTTATCAATGGAAATGACGGTGGAATGGCAATCTCACGTGACCGCGCCAAGAGCTGGCAATTCGTAGAAAACCTTCCGCTCGCACAATTTTATCATATCAATATCGACAATGACTGGCCGTACCATGTGTATGGCGGCATGCAGGATAATGGTTCCTGGCAAGGTCCGGCCTATGTGTGGAAACGCGGCGGTATTCGCAATAGCTATTGGCAGGAAGTTGCCTTTGGTGACGGTTTTGACGTAGTTCCTGATCCTGAAAACAGTCGCTTTGGTTATGCCATGTGGCAGGGCGGAAACCTGAATCGTTATGATGTAGAAACGGGTCGTCGTGTGTACATCCAGCCTGCGCATCCGGAAGGCTTGCCTTTGCGCTTCAACTGGAATGCTGCTATTGCACAAGACCCATTCAATCCAGCCGTGATTTATTACGGAAGCCAGTTTGTTCACCGCAGTCCAAATCGCGGTAACTCATGGAGCATTATTTCACCAGACCTCACCACCAATGACCCGGAAAAACAAAAGCAGAAAGAAAGCGGTGGTCTTACACTCGATGTAACCGATGCTGAAAACCACACCACCATTCTGTGCATCTCGCCTAGCCCAATTGAAGAAGGGGTAATCTGGGCCGGAACAGATGATGGCAATGTTCATATCACCCGCGACCGCGGAACAAGCTGGAACAGCCTCAACGCTAATATTCCAGGCCTTCCTGCCAATGGCTGGGTAGCGCAGATCACGCCCTCCAAGTCGGAGAAAGGAGCTGCCTGGCTCGTTGTCAATAATTACCGCAATAATGACTGGAAGCCCTATCTATGGCGCACCAGCGACTATGGCGCTACCTGGACTCGCAAGGTCAAGAGTAGTGACGTTACAGGGCATTGCCTCTCTGTAGTGGAAGATTCAAGGGTGAAAAATCTTGTGTTTTTGGGAACTGAAGCTGGTTTGTATGTGAGCTTTGATGGTGGTGATTCGTGGACAAAATGGACACACGGTCTACCGACTGCTCCTGTGCAGGACTTGAAGATTCATCCTCGTGAGCATGACCTTATTCTCGGCACATTTGGTCGTGCAGCGTATGTGCTCGACGATATTCGCCCACTTCGTGAACTCGCTGCAAATAAGAATATTCTGGACAAAGCGCTTCACGCTTTCAATCCACCCGTAGCAGTGCATGCCGAGTACATTCAGGCTGCCGGAACCCGCTTCGCGGCTGATGCACATTTCAAAGGACAAAACCGCCGCAATGGCGCGACGATGCGCTATTGGATCAAAGAAGGAAATCCAAAGAAAGGAAAGAAGGATACACTCAAAGTGAATATCGTCGATATGGGCGGAAAGCACGTTCGCCGTTTGGCTTTCTTGCCGGATTCAGGTTTGAATACTATGCGCTGGGATATGCGTAGCAAAGGGGTGCGTGGCCCTCAGGAAGCAAAGCCGAAAAAGGCTCGCATCACCGAACGTCGTGGTTCCAAGGTGTTGAATGGCACATACAAAGTGGTATATAGCTGGAAGGACAGCAAGGACTCTACCTTCGTCAATATCGTGACTGATCCTCGCTTGCCGGAGGCCATGGTCAATCTCTTCGCAGAGCGCATTCGCAATGAATCCTTTATCGAAATGATGGGCGAGCTTACCGATGCCGCAGACCGTATTCGTCTTGCTCAAGGCATTGTCAAAAAAGCACAGGCAGCGTATCCGGAAGATGTCGACTCTACCCTAAAGGACCAGACTTCGATGGTGTCCGACACATTGAATACCATGCTGTACCAATTGCTCCAGGATAGGGATGTGAAAGGCATTCAGGACTTTTCTGATCGTCTTATCTCGCAGGTATTTCGCCTGATGAGCTACACCGAAGCCGACGGTCCTAATTCGCCTCAGTTTGATCAGGTAAAAAGTCAGCTAGAGCCTAAGATCGACGCTTGGCTCCGCACCGTCAACGACTTCTTTGACGGTCCCTGGAAGGAATACCGCAAAGCTGCTGAAGAGGTGATGGTATCGCCTTTTGAGAAGATGTAAAGGGAGTTTTTAATAAGCATTCAAAAATCTAGGATCAGTCATTTACAATCTCCAATCCATCATGCACATGCTGGATTGGAGATTAGTGAATAGGGATTGGGAATATGAGAAAGAGAAACGGGGCTGAATCGTTGCTTGATCTCTGTCAGGTTCCAACCGCCTCACCACAATGCTTAAAGCGCTGATAGAGATGGCAACGCTAAAGGGTCATTCATGATAATTATCAAGCTGGTTTAGCATTCCGCAAACTCACAGGTATGGAACCGCTATGGTAGCTCTTAAGCTTTTTACCAAAAACGATGAGTTGGGTAACAAATGAACTCAGGGTACTAAGGAACCCTTCAAATGGCTTAGTTTTTCAACTAAGACGGAAGCTTTTTAGTAAGGGATATATTGTTTTAGGCGTATGTGGACTCGCCGCATTATGGCTTGATTTAATCGTATTGGTCTTGTTATTCCTTTTTGTATGCTTACTTAGTTTCGTTATAAATTTGGTAAAAAATGTATCATATAAAGAGCTGGTTATTAAGGACCAAAAAGTAACGTTATACAGAATCAAGTTCAATAATCGTATCAAGCTAGACTGTATAGATGTAGGAGATGTTAAGCTTCTAAAAAGAAAGGGGGCTTCGGGGGTATATTATTTGGTAGAAGTCGGCGCAGCATATGCGAGAATTGGGAGGAAAAAGCATATGAAAGTATTAAAAAACTATATCGATCAAGTTTCTTCCTAACCATTTAAGTAAGTCCATATGCAAAGCTGGAAAAAAATAAAGCAACAGAAGAAGGAAGCCGAAGCGCGTGCCAGAGCGAAATCTGCAGCCAAAGAAAAAGCAAGGGAGAAACGTCGAACCATTGGTAACATCATTATTTTTGTGTTATTCGGCTCTTTTGTTGCTTACATGAGTTACCAGATAAGCGTATATGATGATACCCATGAAGAAGTAATGGGAATCCTTCGCGGAAATGGTAAAATAGCTACAGGCACCGTAAAAAAAGTAACTCGATACCACGAAGGATATCGCGATGTTTTATACACCTATCAGGTAGGCAATCTTCTTTACAGGCGAACCGATGAGTTCCGTATGGTCAATAATTATCGCTATTTCTCTTCTGGCGATACTTGTTATGTCTTGTATGACACCATCACCCCTAAAGTCGGAATATTGATTACTCCTGAAAATGAAAAACAGTTTTATCAGGCTTTGGAGTTGGAGATAGTTTGGTGATTAAGATTCCCTTAGTTCTCGCGGGATTCTTTAAGAAGCTAGTTTGGATTTTTGGGTAGTAGAGTTTACTGACGCATAAGCCAAGCCTTCAGCCAGCAGGCCACAGGTCGTGATTACGAGCCTTCCCTCGCAGCAACCCAGAAATCTGAAACCCGATCAGCCCAGAGGAAGATGTAAAGGGAGCTTTTGATAAGCATTCAAAAATCTAGAATCAGTCATTTACAATCTCCAATCCATCATGCAAACGTTTGATTGGAGATTAGTGAATAGGGATTGGGCTGTTTGATGCTTAAACCGCAATGAATGACGAATGACCTCATGATCAATCACCCAGCTCTCCCAGCAAACTCTTCGCCTTCGTCTGATAATAATGACCATTTACCTTCGCAATTTCGTCGAGGCGCGACTTGGCTTCAGCTACTCGACCTTCTTTGAGTTCCAGTAAGGCAAGGTACCAGGCCGCACGCTCAGGCTGATTATTCATCGCCTGCGTGAATGCTTCCCGCGCCGTGGCTATATCGCCCGTTTCTACTGATGCGATACCGAGGTATAGCCAAGGGGCCTTTTCGGCAGGAATATCGAGTGTAACAGACTGCTGATAATAGGCTGCAGCTTCGGAGTATTGCTTGGCATTAAAAGCAGCGTGTCCGAGTAACAAGACGCTTTCGGCTGAGTCTGAGAGGCCCATTTGCTCAGGAGCAGAAGGGATACCGTAATTGCTTGCAAAAAGCTCCGCAGGACTTGCCTGGCTTTGTTTGAAGCCATAATTCCACACCAGACCTGCCAGAAGCAGTATGCCTGCTGCCAAGGCCGCGTAACGCCACATCGGACGCATGATGCCTCCTTTTATTTGGTCGGGAGCGCTGATGCTACTGTCAGGAGCCTGCTCTTTGAGTAAGTCCTTCAGTGTTGCGCGCTGCTGATCCAGTCGCTCCTGCGCGAGTCCGGCACGGAGCAATAAGGTAAGCTTGACTTCGCTGTCGAGTTGCGGGTCGTTGTTGCGAGCATCTTCAAAAGCCGTCATCTCCGCAGGAGACATCCGCCCTTCAAGGTAGGCTGCGATTTGGGTTGATATGTTATTTGAGTCATTCATGGGTCAAAACAGTTTGGAAGATTGGGCAGCAAGGCGAAGCTTTTCCATGCAACGATACTTTGTTTGAGGGACCGAAGCCACGCTGATTCCCAGCAATTTGGCCACGTCATCCATACTAAAGCCGTCGAGTTCGATAGCGGTTAGCAAGTCTCTACATCGTTCGCTGATGCCTTTCATGAGTACTCCCAAAATCTTGGCTGATTCACTCGTGAGTAAATCTTTCAGTTGATTTTGAGCATGATCAGCAAGGTGCGCGATACTGCTTAATTCTTCGTGTATATACCTGTTAGACGGTGAAAGTCTTTTTTCATCAACACAACTGCGTGAAAAAATTGAATATAAATAAGTAGATAGCTGACTCTTTCCCTCAAATTTACCATCATCAATCGCCTTAATAACCTTTGAAGTAGCGCTTAAATAGGCAGAAATGCCCTCATCCTCAGAGATGTGGTATTTCTTTTTTGCTTCAAAAATATATCGATGGTAACGCTTGTAAAACCAATCACTGGCGCGCTGACGGCCTACACCACCAGCTCGGATTGCTTCTATAAATTCGTTATCGGAATAGCGTTCGTCGTCGTCAACAACCTTCATGTTCGTCAGAGTTTGGATATCTTTGGGACACACAAAAATGAATAAATTTTTTGGGAAAGAATGACAAAACAAAAAATACTCATCCTGGGCGGTACACAGTTCATCGGTCGCACCCTCGTAGAGCAGCTTCTTGAAGATGCACGATATGAAGTCACGCTGTTTAATCGTCAAAAAACTGCCGCCGCCTTATTCCCTCAATGCAAGGCAATCAAGGGCGATCGCCTGACGGATGATATCCGACAAATCGGACGTGAGGACTGGGATTATGTGATCGATTGCTCCTGCTACTTTCCTGCGGGGCTGCAAGCTGTTTTGGATAACCTCACTTCCAAACCCACGCAATACATCTTTATTTCTACCTGCTCGGTGTACGAAAGCAGTAATCCTAAAACCCTGAAAACGGAGGATGCAACTGTGTTGGAATGCACAGCCGAGCAAGCCACCGATCCAGGTCCATCGACTTATGGAAACCGCAAGATCGCTTGTGAACATATACTGCAAGCTTCCGGTATTTCGTATACGATTCTTAGACCAGCGCTCGTCTTTGGGCCATATGATCACACCGACCGTTTGTATTATTGGCTTTTTCAGGTGCAAAATAAATCGACATTACTAATGCCTGATAATGGTGAAAGACAGTTTTCGATTACCTATGTAAAGGACCTTGTCGCCATCATATTGGAAAGCCTGACGAAAGCGGATTCCGGCGTATTCAATGTTATTTCAAAATCCCAGACTTCTATCGGAGATATTGTCGCGAATGCTGAGAAGCTATTGAATCGTAGCCCAAACCATCAATCGATAAGCCCGGCGCTTTTGTCAGAAAACAATATCGCCCAGTGGACCGACATGCCACTATGGATAGACGGCGATCATTTTACTTACGAAAACAGCAAGCTTCTCCAGTCATTTGATATAGAACTGACGCCTTTTGAAAAAGCGATTGCTCAGACCATCGAATATTATAATGTCAGAGGTTGGGACGAGCCGGTATATGGGATGGCTGAGGATAGGCGGTTGGAATTATTAGGCAATTAGTCGCGAGTGTCTATTCTCCATGCGCTCGGCATTAAAATACCGAGCAATTGTAAAATAAATACGTGCTAAAGCGCCAAGAATCTATCTCACGAGGCTTTAGCCCTTTAGTCCTCCACCATTGCCTGGTCTTTTAAGGTCAGGCAATGGTGGAAATCCCCTAAAACTGAAACCGCACCTGCAATTTAATCTCGTCCCTAGCTGCGCCGGGATGCTGCTCCAGGCCTGAGCCGAAAATCGGATAGGCATCGCCTCGGATGCCATTGAAGTAACCTTCGCCGCTCAGGACTACATCGCGCCGATGCGTCCGCGCGTAACGCACCCAAATGTCGATATTGCGCACAGGCGAATACTGGATAATGCCGTACATCCGCGTGCCTTGGCCTGAATAAGGCGGAATCGAGAAGAAGCCGAGAATATCGTTCTCGTATGCATAGATACGTGCGTCATAATCCTGCGCATCAAAAATCGCGAATCGACCCGTGAAGCGAAACTTAAAGCCAGGCTTCCAGGCCACATCTTGATACAACAAGAAGCCCTTTGATTTTTCTTCATCACCACGCTGCCAGTCGCTTAGCTCGACGCGCGAGCGCAGCGTAAAAGCATTTGAAGCTTTGGTCTGAATATGAAAACGGCCTTGAAGTCTGCGGGTAGGTATCAGGCTGGCGAGCTGTTGCCCTGGCTCAAGGACTCTTGCGTTTACTTCTTTATTATCGGCGCGCAGGCGAATATAGGCACGCGTTTTTCGGTTGGGCTTATATTCGATTTGTAAAAGCTGCTCGTTTCCGTTTGAAGGATAAAAAGCCTGAAACTTGCTGGTAGGATAGTAAAATTGATCAAAGTAGCCGGAGACCGTCCAGCGTGGATTTGGCTTGAGGGAAAAGCCCAGGTAGAGGCCTTTTTCATTCGCTATGGCGATGGGGCGCTCTGCAAAGGCATAGCCCTTGAAGCTGTGAAAATCAGCATCGAAGCTGCGCGCCGAAAGCGCCACATCAAAGCGCGGACTAAGACTAGCGAGTATTCCTGTTGTCGCTGCGACGCCACCAGAACGACTCCGTGCTATTTCCCCAAAGAAATTCACATTACGCACCACCCAATCCCAGTCAAGGCTGAACATGTCATTCTGATCGCCTCGAAATGCAAATTGATTGTCGGCACGCGTTCCTGGATTAAGTTCCGCGCTGAAGCGCTGTTGGTACCAAGTCGCTCCCACACTGAAACTGCGGTCTTTCCACTCGGCACGTCCGCCGTACATGGTCTCTGCGATGGCTCGCCGGTTTTCCAGTTCAGAAGGCGTGCGGTGCAATCCTCCAAGCTGGATACTCCCGATAGCGTCGGCCTCCTCGGTGAGTGTATCGCGCAATTGTACGGAGCCATCGAGGCGCACACGCGAGAAAAATCCCGTCATATGCAGACGCCCAAAGGCATAGGTTGTAGCAATTCCACGCTGGAATTGGTTCTCATTTACTGAAGCGTAAGGGCGGATGCCGCGAGCGGGCTGCTTCACCGTTCGTACTGCATCAGCACCTTTACCAAAACCCAATCCACGTGAAAGCGTCAGGCCTTGCCCAAACTGCATGGTATAATCACCCACGACGAGCGAGCGCAGATTACCGTATTCTGAAATGCCGATATGGCCACTGAGAAAGTCAAATCCGAAAAATTGATTTTTGGGATCCCAGCGCCAGGCTTCGCCCCGATCGCGCTCCGCTGTAATCGCCACACTTACATAGCGCCCGTAGCGAAGGCGCAGACGACTGTAGGCCGCATAATTGGGGCCAGCGTATCGTGAACTCAGGCTTGTATCTTGCCCCAGGCTATCGCCATCAATGCTGCGCAATATTTTGAACGTAGTATCCGGATCGGTGTAGCCGCGTTGTTCTTCCAGTAGAAAAACCGTTCGGTTGGTCCATTCGCCTTTCAAGCCTTCCAGTACCTCTTTTAGGCCAGGGCCTTTGGCGTACTGGCGGCGGGTGTTCATATCCTCCACGGCTCCAGACTGGACTTTGATATAGGGCAGCATTTGGGTGATTTGTTCCAAATCAAAACCCTCGACCGCCTGCAGTTCATAGACCGTGAGCAATGCTCCAAAACGTTGCGTATGACGCATAAGCGCAGTAATGCGGAGGTCGTCCATGCCCGGTATCTGCGCGAGTTCTTCGCGTGAGGCGCGATTAAGGTCTACGGGGTGGCGTTTGAGGTCTTCAAGTTGATCGAGCAAAAAGGTAAAGTCTACCTGGTCTTCGGTTTCAGTATTGGAAATGGCATCCTCAATCACTTGATCTACAGATTCCACACCAGAGGTGTCTACCTGGGCGAAAACGGAGGAGAAGATTAATGTAAAATGTATAGTGAATAATGTAAAATGCTTTAATGGTTTCTTTATTACTCCAATTGCTTGCACTACCTCTGTCAGCGCTTCACCATTATGCTTAAAGCGCTGACAGAGGTTAGCAAGCCATTCAAAGTCCCCAATAGCTTGTACTAATTCTCCATTTTCAATTCTCCATTTTCCATTAAGCCTATTCATCGCTTTGTCCATTAATAGCCCAACTTACAGAAAGCTGTGGGGTGAATCCGAGGCGTTCGTGAAAACTCCCTGAGAAGTCGAGGTCGAGTGGACCGGTGTGAAGCCGAAAGCCGCCGCTCCAGCCGAGCGGCTGGGTGTGCGTCCCTACACGCGCTGTGATCGCAGGATGAATTTCGTATTCTACACCGATGCGAAGTGAGGCATCAGCCAGTTCGTTTTTTTCGATATCCAGCCCAACAAATACTTTGTCATTCGGGTGATAGCCCAAGCCGATTGCAAGACTACTTGCAAGAACGTCTTCACCAACATTGGTGCGAAGGCGGGCCTGATTGACGTTGTGAATGCGGCCAGCAAGGTCGAGTTCGTCGTTGAGGCGAGCGAGGAAGCCGAAGTCGGCGATGATCGCGCTGCCATTGGTGTAGCCCGTGATATTCATGCCCTGGTAGTGCACGCGCGCCCCTAGTTGGATGGCGTCAAAGGCTTGTAAGGCATAACTGGCAGAGATGCGGTAGCTGCTATAATTCTCAAATCCAAAGGTGCTAAAGCTAAGGCCTGCGGCCTGTACGCGATCTTCTCCCCAGGGAAGCGCGACGGCAAGCCTTCCTGTATTGAGCCCGAAGCGCTGTTCAGCGTCCAGTCCCACGGTCGGATTTTCGATACCAACGAGTGAGGCAGGGTTGTAAAACATCCCGCCCCATATATCCGAACGGACGGATGTATAGGCCTGGCCAAGCGCCGCGGCGCGAGCGCCTCCTCCTTCGGGCAATACCTGCGCATGAATTCCCATTCCAGAAATCAGTATCAAACCCAACAAACATATTCGTAGCATCATAGCAATAACAGCTTTGCCCGAACATCATATTTTATTGGGGATTTTGCAATTATTGGGTGGAGAAAAGCTTCAGGTGCTTATTGTTGGCGTAGAGGAGTGATTACTTTTTCTTCGAAAAGTTTGATTAGGTATTTATCTAAAGAGTCGACTTTAGGCGGACAATCATCTTGATATCCATGAAAGAAGAAGATGGACTGCGGTAAAACCGTTGAAGTATCTTGATTTCCTTCAATGCTCAATTCGAAAGACACTATTTTTAGACATTCACTTTCTTTCCATCCTATCTGAAAATCATTATCCAAAAGTGCAGTTCCTGTGATTTCATTCCAATAGATTGTGTCGTAGGCAGTACGGATTGCTTTTAAGCTATCTGTCTGCATGGTATCTAGTACTTGTTCTCGAGAACACCTTGCCATAATTCTAGGGTCATATCTATAAGTCCCCATTGGATTATAAAAATCTATTTCTGAAAAAAAGAATAAGTTCTTTTTTAATGCCATTTCAGAAACCTTAAAATTGTACTTGGTGTTCTTTAATTCAAAATAGCCAGTGGGTTCCTTCTGAGAAGTCGCCACAAAGGCGAAACACGCCACCATTAACGGAATCACCGGATGCAATTGAAAACGCGGTTTTGGGCGTCTGGGTAGAGAAAAGGCATGCCTTTTCTCTACGTCTGCGGTCAACGAACCGCCGCCCCAAAACCGTGTATACCGCCACCCAACAGGCATAATCGCCAAGGCGATCAAATCGCTGGCATCAACGATTCTGCCAATCTGATATATGCCGAAGCCATTCCAGGCATCGATTAAGCCCTGGCTAAAAGGCGATTTCCACCAGATGAAAAAGAGCCCTGATACCATGAATATGAGGCGCTTTTGTTTAGGAAAAAGCGCGTACCAAAACAACGGAAATATGAACATGCCCGCGAAGTCAGATAGCTTGCCGGTAAGCACATTTCCAACAGCAGTTTTTAGATAAAAATCATTTAACAAAAGCAGTAAAAGCCCAATGATAAAAGCGGGCGAGCTTAGGATGGTGAAGGGTTTTTTCATGGATCGGGATATTTCACATCAATTTACACAACTAACGCTAAAATCTTGATCATAGAAGTACTAATCCGCCAAAGCTTCAATATCCGCTAGTTTGATTGAAAAAATATGATAGGAAACACTATATCCTTCTCCACAATCCATCGCTGGGAAGCCCGGTACGTTGCGACTGCTACAGAAGTAAAGACGCTTGCCATTTGGACCGAACTGAGGACCTCCTTCACTCGCTGACGAATTAACCTGCTTTCCCAAATTGATCGGCTTGCTCCAGCTTCCATCGTTCTGTTTTCGGCTACTATACAAATCACTGCCTCCAACTCCACCGGAACGTTGTGACGCGAAGATCATATGCGTTCCATCAGCTGAAATGGCAACGCCGCTTTCTTTGACAGAAGAATTAATAGGGTAAGGGAGAAGACGGGCATTTTCCCAACGATGATTTTCGTCTGCTTCGGCAACGTACACATCGCGCAGCCCACCACCATCTTCAAGTCTTTCCGTCCAAAAATAGAGATTTCCATCGAGGTCCATGCGCGGGCAAGTTTCGTTGTTTACATAGCGTATGCGCGCGTTTTGGGGCGTTTTAGCTAGATTGATATTGCTCCCTGCGATGGGAGCAAAACTCTCCCAGTCGATATTACCTTCCTCATCACAATCTGCTTTCCAAATATCAAAATCATCCCAAACTGCTTCATTGGGATAGTTGTACTGAGCTTTGTGATAGCAATTATAGGAAACGAGAAAATGCTTTCCATCTGGCGAAATATGCGGCCAGTCAACACGGTTTCCCTGAGTCGCTTTCACCTTGGTAGGCTCCTGCCATTTCCCATTCTTCTTTACACTTTTATACAAAACCTGAATAGAGCTTCTGTCATTAAAATCGGGTGTCGTCCAGCGAGGATAATAGAGTGTGTTTCCATCTTTGGAAAATGCCGGAGTAAAATTCCAGGCATTGGCTTTACAAATAATTCCCGGAGCGAATATTTGTGGTTTCACCGTGTCTACATGACTAATAGGAACTTCTTCTGTATTCCAGTTTAGTATGCCGACAAACAGTATCGCAAGTATTGAATAATTGATAAAGTGGTGCATATTATTGGTTGTTTAGTATTGGCTTGAGAATAGTTAAAATATTCATCCAGTTTTTGGTTAAAGCCTTGATAGCCAGTTTTTTATTGCCTTGTTCAAGGGCTGTGATGATTTGGTTATGAAGGACTTCTGATTCATCTGTATTGGGGAGCTGATCCATGAATTGGTATTCATAGAAGAAGGTGCGAATCTTCAAGTCATGTAGGTAGTTGTGGAGGAAAGAGTTGGGATATGGATCTGTGAGCGCTTTGTGAAAAAGAAGGTCACATTCGAAGCGTTCCTCTGGCGAAGTAGCCGCCGCGAACTGAGCCTGCGCCATCTTGATGCGCAGAAAATCCTGTTTTTGATATTGAGCTTTCCGGATCGCAGTTGATTCCAGTTCTACGATCAATTCATATAAGTAGAACGCCTCAGTCTCGTCGAGTGATTCGAGTACAAATCCTCTGTTAGGAACGGCGCGCACAAGACCAGCATACGCAAGCCCTTTCATGGCCTCACGAATGGGCGTGACACTGCATTGTAGCGTCTCGGCGATCAAAGGCAAAGGAATTGCCTTTCCCGCTTCCAGCTTCCAGCTTTTTTGCTACCAAAAGATCAATAATGATTTGCTTGATTTGATGTGTCATATGAAATATTAAATCATATATGATTTAACAAACATGCAAAATTCATTTTTGTTTTAACATTTTTTCAAAACCTATATTTGCTACCTCATATACAGCCCATGAAAAACCCCTGGAAGATTTTAGCCTCAAAGCCGATTTATACCAATCCCTGGATATCGCTCACCGAGCATGAGGTGACCAATCCGTCGGGTAATCCTGGTATCTATGGGGTGGTTTCGTTTAAAAATGCCGCCGTTGGGGTCGTGCCCTATGAGGATGGGCATATTTGGATGGTGGGGCAGTATCGCTTTCCGCTGGAGCGATACTCGTGGGAGATTCCAGAGGGTGGCGGAGAGCCTTCCGAGACGCCGCTCGCCGCGGCGCAGCGCGAGCTTCAGGAAGAAACCGGCCTCGTGGCAGCGCAATATGAGCCACTTTTGGAAATGCACCTCTCCAATTCAGTAAGTGATGAGTGGGGCATCGTCTATCTCGCGACCGGCCTCACCCAAGGCGAGGCTTCGCCCGAAGACACCGAAGATATTCGCCTCCAAAAAATGAGCCTGGAAGAAGTGTATCGACGCGTCGAAGCCCGCGAAATCACCGACTCACTGACGGTAGCAGCGATTTATAAAATGATGATTTTGAAGCTGGAAGGGAAGTTGAAATAAAAAAACCAGTAGTATCATATAATGACGCTACTGGTTCTTCAACTAAATAAGAAAGCTACAATTACTTTCTTTTCTTTTTCGCTGTACGATTACTTCCACCTTTAGAGGAAGTATTACCGCGTTTCGCTTCAAGGTTTTCGCGTTGCTTCGCTTGCTGCTTATCAGCCCAGCGCTCAAGGCGCGATTGGCCGCCTTTCTTTGCGCCTTTTCCTTTCTTCTTGCCTTTTTTAGTCGCTGCTGCACGCATTTCTGTAAGCAACTTCTCATCATTCAATGAAGCGCGAATACCAGTAGTCTGGATAATCGAAATAACGTTTGCTGCCAAATAGTACCAGCTCAATCCTGATGCATAATTGTTCAAGAAAATCAGGAACATAATCGGGAACATGTACGGCAAGTACTTCATAAACGGCATAGCCGCTGTATTGGTCGCCTGTGATTTCTGCTGGAAGTAGGTGTAGATATAAATCGAAACCACCATCAGCAAACAGAACAAACTCACGTGATCACCATATCCCGGAATAGAAAATCCGTCAGGGAAATTATAGATGCTGTCGTATGTCGAAAGGTCTTCGGCCCAAAGGAAGCTTTTTTGGCGAAGCTCCACAGACTGTGGGAAGAAGTAGAACATCGCAATCAGGATCGGGTACTGCAGAATCATCGGCAAGCAGCCGCCAAGCGGGCTCACCTTCATCTTTTTATACACCGCCATCTTCTCAAGATTGAGTTTTTGCGGATCGCCTTTGTACTTCTCGTCCAGCTCCTTCATCTCCGGCGTTCCGTTGATGACGCGGAGCTTGGCCATACTCACATAACTCTTATAGGTCATCGGGAACACAATCATTTTTACCAGAAAAGCAAAAATGAGAATGATGATACCGTAGCTTGAAATGCTTTTTTCCAGTGTATTAAACAGCCAGATGGTACCCTTATTGATCCAGGTGATCAGGAAGAATGGCCCGAGGTCAAGCTGCTCTTCAAGTCCTGCATCATAGCTTTTGAGGATCTTATAATCGTTTGGGCCCATGAACCAGGTCATGCTCATGTTGCGACCGTTTGACGTTGACTCCAGGTCGATCGCCATTTTAGCATTCAGGTCTTTTACAAAATCCTCGTGGCTTGGGGTAGATGCATTTAGTTCTGCATCAGAGAAAGCATTGTCAGGGATAAGTGTACTGGAGAAAAACTGACTTCTTAGTGAAACCCAGTCTACACCATTTTTAACCGATTCCTCTGAACTTTCTCCACCCAGACGACCTCCAAGGTTCTCTATATCAGCACCTTGACGGTAGGAGATGTTTGTTTTTTGACGTTGAGGAGTGATGTCTTTTTCTGTCAAAGGCACTTTTATATCCCAGTCGAGATTGAGATACTTATTCTTCATTACCTTGTCCATACCCACAAAATTGGTTTCAAAACCAATGTCATAAGCATCTCCAGTAAAGGTATAAATATGCTCAATGCGTCTGTTGTCGTCCAGCTTAGCGATCATCTTCACGGTTGCAGTCTGATCACCCGTTACGGTTTTGCTACTTGCTTCTGTAGTGAAATAGATATCACTACTCTCCAACGAGATTGAGCGAGCATTTACCAACGCAGGGAAACTGTATACCAGCGAGGCATCATCTTTTCTCCAAAGTGGTTGTGGTTCGCCTCCGTAGGTTTTGTGCTCGGTGAAGTACACCGCCTCGACGGTGCCACCTTTCGTAGTCAGCGTGAGGTCGAGCTTATCTGTCTTAACGTTCACCGTTTTTGCCTCACCATCCATGATCGGAGCAAACGCTCCATAGTTAGCGGTCATTTCCGCCTGAATAGAGGAGTCAGCCTGCTGAGGCGTTTCGGTCGGATTTGTAATCTCGGCCTGTTTGTCGAGTTCGTCTTGTTGTTGGTCGATCTGCTTTTGCATCTCAATCTGCTGCTGTTGGGCTATTTCTGCTTCCTTTTGTGCTTGTGGGTAAAAGTAAAAGAAGTAGATACCCAACAGGGCCATCATCAACATTAAACCAATGGTAGAATTTTTATCGTTCATGAGAGGAAAAGATGTACCTCGTTTGGGCTTTTGTGAAAGCGTTTTTTAAAGAAGGCACAAATTTACAATAAGTATTTGGATTGTTATTTCAATCAGTCCTAAGAAAGGAATGTAATGTTTTCATCGTTAGGTATTATGTGAAAAAATTGAGGCCCTATATTGCACGGACCTATACCTTCTCCGATTTACATTTTCATGAAAAAATAACTGCCTTATACATGAGTAATCACTTTTTACTAGTCTGCCTAACGGCGTTTTGCTTACAGGCATGCCACAGTCAGGAAACAACCGCCCCAACACATACTTCAAAAGAGGATACAGTCGAACAGGTCGAAGCTGCACCAAATATCGAAGCAATATCTATTTCAGATAGTAGTGAGTATGCACTTTTTCTAAAAAATCTTCCCCTGAAACCAGCCGGAAGCCAGGTCCTCTTATATAATGGACAGCCTAAGCCTAATCAAGATGTGCATGTCGCGGTTATCGACATGGAACTGTCTAAGAGAGACCTCCAGCAATGCGCCGACGCAGTCATGCGACTGCGAGGAGAATTTCTTTTTGCCCAAAAACGCTTCAACGACATTCATTTTAACTTCCTCTCCGATGGAAAACCCCGCTACTTCCTGAAGCACAGCAATGGTGACACCTCTTATAAGGCGTTTCGCAAATACATGGATTGGATATTCACCTATGCCAATACCCGCTCACTTCACAATGAACTCAAAAAGGTTGCGCTTGCTGACATACAAGCTGGTGATGTCTTTATCGTAACCGGCCGCCCTTATGGCCACGCCGTTACCGTCATGGAAGTAGGGACTCAAGGAAACCGCACGGTGTTTAAGCTGGCCCAGAGTTATATGCCTGCTCAGGAAACCCATATTCTCAAAAATCCACTTCATCCCGAAAACGGCGGCTGGTACTTTCTCGATGAAATAGATTCAGACCTATACACTCCTGAGTGGACTTTCCCTGCAGATGCGTTGAGAAGATTTAATTGATTAGCTAATTGAAAACCGATTAGCTGATTTGATAATTTGAAAACACTTATAGTGTTTTGTATCTCATCAGCTAATCATCAAATTAGCTAATTCTCTTCTTATCAAATCAATTGCCAGCTAATCACATAAACTGCCGCGGAACCCTTTTGGACCTCAATAGTCCGCAGGTTATGGGTATCCTGAATGTCACACCGGATAGCTTTTCGGATGGAGGGAAGTTTGATTCTGTAGAAAAGGCATTGCCCCAAATTGAGAAAATGCTTCTCGAAGGAGCGCGCATTATTGATATGGGAGCGTACTCTTCGCGCCCTGGAGCAATCGATATTACAATAGAAGAAGAACTCCAGCGACTGGAGCCTGTAGTCGAAGCGACTCTCGACCAATTTCCTGATGTACTTATTTCAATAGACACCTTCCGTGCGCCCGTGGCACAAGCGATGCTGGAAAGAGGTGTACATATTATTAATGATATCGGCGCAGGTCTTTTGGATAAAAAAATGCCTGAAGTGGTAGCGGCTTATGATGCACCATATATTATGATGCATATGCAAGGGACGCCTCAGACGATGCAGCAACGACCTGCATATGAGAATGTGGTAGAGGATGTTTGGCATTTTTTAGTAGAAAGAGTCAATGTCGCGCGTGAAGCTGGGATAAAAGATATCATCCTTGATCCTGGTTTCGGTTTTGGGAAAACGGTAGCACATAACTATGCTTTGCTAAATCAGCTGAACACATTCTTGCAAATGAAGTTGCCGGTGCTTGTAGGAGTCTCTCGCAAATCGATGCTGTACAAGCCTTTTGGGGCGCAGCCGGATGAGGTGCTGGATATGGCAGGCGCAGCTCATCTTTGGGCTTTGAGCCAGGGCGCGAACATATTGCGGGTTCACGACGTCGCGGCGGCTGTGCGAATTGTTGGGATGTTTGCGTTATTGCAGGGAAATGGAGCTGTTTAAGATCGGATTTTTGACGGTACAACTGGTCGATATCATTGATATCGGCATAGCCTCCTTTTTGATCTACCGAATTTATCTCGCCTTGCGCGGTAGCCAGGCCATGCGTGTGATGTGGCTGGTTCTACTATTTTTTCTGGCCTGGAAGGCAGTAGACCTTTTGAACATGGTCCTGCTCAAGAGTTTTCTCAGCGAAGTAATTGGTTTAGGTTCAGTCGCTTTGGTGATTTTGTTTGCACCGGAAATTCGTCGCTTCCTTTCTAATATCACTCGAAACACACTTGTTGATCAATTATTTCAGGGTTCTCTAAATAAAGATGATCAGGTATCGATGGTGCGCGCACTATCAGAAGGGCTTGCCCAACTTAAGCATAATCATTCTGGCGCTTTGATCGTTATTGCTGGTAACCAGTCTTTAAAAGATATAATTGAAACAGGAGATCGTGTAGATGCAATTGTCTCATCACGCTTGTTATATGCTATTTTTCAAAAACAAAGTCCTTTACATGATGGTGCCGTTGTAATTCGAAACGGAAGAATAACCGCAGCTCGTTGCATCTTGCCTATTAGTAGATCTCAATATATTCCAGCAGAACTGGGTCTTCGCCACCGCTCTGCAATCGGCCTTGTAGAGCAAACTGATTCATTGGTAATCGTGTTATCTGAAGAACGCCAGGAATTGAGTGTTGCTCAAAATGGAAAAATAAGACGCGGTGAGGATGTCGAAAGCATCATGACCATGATCAAACAGTTCATCGATAGGTGATTTTTGCTCATTTAAGAAAAAACTACTGTCTACAAAATTGTTCACTCAAATAAATTATTTTTAAAAATCGGGCTTTTTTCATGAAAATAAGGGTTAATGGAATAAAAATGTACGCTTTTCACGGAGTATTTGAAGAAGAGCGAAAAAAAGGCACTCATTTTGTAGTAGACCTGTGTGCGCATGTAAATGCGTTACCACAAAACGACGCTCTTTCCCATACAATAGATTACCAAACGATGTACAGTATTGCTGTGGAAACACTGCAGACTCCTGTAGATCTTCTGGAGACGCTGGCCCAAACTATCGGCCATCGAATTTTAGAAGCTTTACCCGGAGTAGATTGTATTGATGTGCAGGTGCATAAAGAGAAGCCTCTCCACATGCCTTTATGCGCGGAAACATCTGTAGAAATTAACCTTTCGCGATAAGCGTTAAATATTGACGTAAAGGTTTTGGATTGTTCATGATATAATCCCTACATTTGAGGCCGCTTAACAATTAAGGCGACGTGGCCGAGTGGCTAGGCAGAGGTCTGCAAAACCTCGTACAGCGGTTCGAATCCGCTCGTCGCCTCAACACACCTTTTTGCTAGTTAGCTAGTCCACCCCTCAGCCCAATCTCTTATATGTATTTGGTTTGGTCACCTGTCGTTACGACGAACACTCACACTGTTCGGTCGGAGCGAATTATCTATTAGTTTGATAATTCCGACTTTCCTTCTACTTTTGTTTTATAATGCGAAACAGTTTAAACCGGTAAGCATATGAATCAGCTTAAGCCTCTCCTGTTGTTCCTCCTGGCATGTATAATTGCCGCCCCAAGTATCTACGCCCAAGAAGAGGGCGATGATCAAGGTGATGGAGATGATGATCGTTACAAAAACATCCGTAAGCGCGACCAGCAGCAAATGGATGATTACCTCAGTGGCGAGTATCTATTTCCTCCCAAACCAAAAAATAACATGTCAATCGGTCTGAAAGTGGGTACTGCCTTCGTTCGGGGTGATATTCCTAGCGCACCAGGCGGTAACCTCGCCCTGGATATCCGCAAGGCACTTGGACATGCATTTTCAATTCGCCTCCAGGCAAACGTTGCACGTATGCACGGTCTTGAATTCCGTCCTCGTACGGGATACACCAATGCAAGTGCCGCAACGATGAACCCTTGGCGCACAAACAGCTACACTGGTGGCGTTTTCGAAAACTACGAAACACGTACAGGTGATCTTAGCCTCCAGGCTGTTGTGAACTTGAATAACATCAACTTCTACAAAGAGCAAGTCAAGTGGAATGTATATGCCTTCGCCGGTATCGGTGCTATTGGCTACAATTCCAAGACTAACGCTACTGACGATCAGGGCAATGCCTATGATTTTACAGCAGCTGACCTTGACTACAACCAGACTCTAGCAACTATCGGTGATCACCGTACTGCTAAGAATCGTGTACGTGATGCGCTTAACAATCTTCTTGACGACACTTATGAGTCTGCAGGAGAAGCCTACACAGACCGTGGTGGAATGCAGTTTGGCGATGATTACTTCCTCGTTGATCCTTTGTTCACAGGTGGTCTTGGTTTACGTTACCGTTTGAGTAACCGCATTGAGTTGGAAGCTGAGTACCGTATGGGTATTCTCTTTAGCGACCTTCTTGACGGTGTACGTTGGACTGAGCAGGGAGACCTTTCTCCTAACTGGGACAACCTCGGACAAGCTACTATTGGTATCCACTTCCGTCTAGGAAAAGGTGAGGAATCACTATGGTGGACTAACCCAATGACAGAAACATACAAAGCAGCTGCTGAAACTCGTGAAATCGCTCAGCGTCTACAAGACGACAACGATGGTGACGGTGTAGCTGACCTTTATGACAAAGAGCCTGATACTCCAGAAGGTTACCTCGTTGACGCTGCTGGTCGTACACTCGACTCAGACGGTGACGGAGTTCCTGATACAAAGGACGACGAACCTTACTCTCCTAAAGGAGCTGCTGTAGACGGCAACGGTGTTGCACTTGACAGCGATGGTGACGGTGTTGTTGATATTTTTGACAAAGAGCCTACTACTCCTTCAGGTTCACAGGTTGACGCTCGTGGTGTTACTATTAACACTATCACTGAAACTCGTGTTCGTGAAATGATCGCCGAAGGCGGTGGAATTGGTGGTGATTGCCTCCTTCCTATGATCCACTTTGATCTGGACAAGGATAACATCAAGCCTGACTTCTATCCTCAGCTATTTTATGTAGCTCAGCTTATGAAGGCTAACCCAACACTTCGTGTACGTGCAATCGGTCACACAGACGTTCGCGCTGCTGATCCATATAATGATGATCTTTCACAGCGTCGTGTAAATAACGCAGTTGACTTCCTCGTAAACACTTACGGAATCGACCGTGCTCGTTTTGAAACAGATTCTAACGGTGAGCGTGAGAACATCATCCGTGAGCTTCCTGCTAACTACCGTAACCGCAAGCTTGAGCCATTACACTACATCAACCGTCGTGTAGAGTTTACTTGCATCCAGTAGTAGAAAAAACATACAACACTTTTGTATATTCGAAGGGCCGACTTTTTAGTCGGCCCTTTTTCTTTGCATTCGCTACTCAATCCTTGGTACTTGCTACTCTCACATGGTTTGATAGAATGGTCTTTTGTTCATTATCCATTGCTAATGACTAATTAATATGCCCCCTTTTGTTCATCTACATAATCATACTGAGTTTAGCCTGCTGGATGGTGCAGCCAAAATCTCCAATATGACTCAAAAGGCCTGCGATTGCGGGATGAGCCATGTTGCGATTACAGACCACGGTAACATGTATGGTGTGCCTAAGTTTGTATTGAACGCGCGGAGTAGAGGGGTAAATCCGATCGTCGGGTGCGAATTTTATATCATCGATGGCGATGCGCGCGAGCGAGATCGAAGCAAAAAGCGCCACCATCAGATTATGTGGGCAAGGAATAAGGAAGGCTATCACAATCTTGTGAAGCTTTGTTCATACGGCTATACCGATGGTTATTATTATAAACCTCGTATTGATAAAGAAATATTAAGGCAGCACACTGAAGGCATTATCGCCTCAACCTGTTGCCTTGCCTCAGAAGTAAATCAAACCTTTTTAAACAAAGGAGAAGTTGAAGGAGAGGCAAAATTGATGGAGTATATAGATCTTTTTGGCAAAGAGAATTACTACATCGAAGTCCAGCGACATACGCTGGGTGATATGGAAAAGTGCAACGAGTGGCTACTCCGAATGGCCAAGAAGCACGATATGAAAGTCATCGCGACGAATGACGTCCATTATGTAAACCAGGAAGATGCTGAAGCGCATGACTTGCTGCTGGCTTTACAAACACAGAGCGATTACAACGACCCAAACCGTTTTCGTTTTACAGATGATAAAAACCGCCTCAATCCTCGTTTTTATTTCAAAACGCAGGGTGAGATGCTTGAGCTATTTCAGGATATTCCCTTTGCACTGGACCAAACTGTAGAACTGGCAGAACGCTGCACCTTTGAGATGGACTTGGCGGGAGATATGATTCTGCCGCAATATCAGGTGCCGTCTCAGTACAAAGACATGGACGATTACCTGAGGGCAATGGTCTATGAACGAGCTCCCAAGCGCTATCATGAACTTACCTCAGAAATCACAGAGCGCATCGATCATGAGTTGAAGATCATGAAGAAAATGGGCTATGCCGGATACTTCCTGATCGTGCAGTCCTTTACGACAGAAGCCAGACGACGAGGTGTGTATGTAGGGCCGGGCCGTGGCTCAGCTGCTGGTTCAGTAGTTGCCTATATTTTGGGAATTATTGACATAGATCCACTCAAATACGATCTCCTGTTCGAGCGATTTCTCAATCCGGAAAGGGTCTCTCCTCCTGATATTGATATTGACTTTGATGATGAAGGTCGCCAGGAAGTGATCGATTATGTGGTCGGAGAATACGGCCGCCAGAGTGTAAGTCAGGTGATTACCTATGGAACGATGGGCGCAAAGACAGCCCTACGTGATGTGGGACGTACGCTTGGCATTCCCTTGAGTGAGGTAAACCGCATTGCAAAGCTAATCCCTGACAAGCCTGGAATTACATTTGCTAAAGCACTTAATTCTGAGAAAAACCCGGATACATGCGAAGAACTCAAAACATTATTTGCGAGCCCTGACCCGCAGATCAATAAGATGATGCGCTTCGCCAATACACTTGAAGGTACGGCGAGGCATACCGGTGTTCACGCGTGTGCGGTGATTATTGCCCCGACAGCTGTCACCAATTATGTGCCTGTCTCCAAGGCGAAGGATGACGCGCTCGTTACGCAGTACGATGGCCCAATGGCCGAGATGTGCGGCTTGCTCAAGATGGACTTCCTGGGACTGCGTACCCTTTCGATTATCAAAACATCCATACGCCTGGTCAAAGAGCGACATGGAGTAGAAATAAATCCGGACGATATTTCACTGGAAGATGAAAAGACCTATGAGCTGTACCAACGAGGTGATACCGTAGCGACCTTCCAGTTTGAGTCTGACGGTATGCGTAAGTATTTGCGCCAGCTTAAACCAACCAATATTGAGGACCTGATCGCGATGAACGCATTATATCGCCCTGGTCCGATGGATAATATTCCTTCTTTCGTAGCACGAAAACATGGGAAAGAGGTGTTGAAATATCCGCACCCGATGCTAGAGAATATCCTGAAAAACACCTATGGAATCATGGTGTATCAGGAGCAGATTATGCAAGTCGCCCAGAAGATGGGGAACTACTCCCTTGGTGGAGCGGATTTGCTTCGTCGTGCGATGGGTAAGAAAAAGATGGACGTCATGCAGCAAGAGCGTGTCGTATTCAAAAAGGGCGCGCAGGAAAACGATGTTTCCGAAGAGGTGGCTACCGAGGTCTTTGACTTGATGGAGAAGTTTGCGTCGTATGGATTTAATAAAAGCCATGCCGCAGCCTACTCTGTCCTCGCTTTCAAAACGGGCTACATGAAGGCGCACTACCCTGCCGAATACATGGCAGCGGTGTTGACGCATAATGTGAATGATATTAAGAAGATCACCTTCTTTATTGAAGAGTGTCAGCGGATGGGCCTCAAGGTCCTTCCTCCTGATGTCAACGAATCTCAGAAACTCTTCGCGGTAAATCCTCAGGGCGAACTGCGATTTGGTCTGGAAGCGATCAAAGGCGTGGGAAGTTCGGTGGTGGAAGCACTTATCGAAGAGCGCACGGAGAACGGCCCATTTGAATCAATTTTCGACTTTACCACGCGGATACCGCCGCAGTCCCTGAATCGTAAAGCGCTGGAATCCCTTGCTTATGCCGGAGCATTTGATTGTTTTGGTGTGAAGCGTTACCAGTATTTTCTGAATGCTTCAGTTAATGAGGAAGCCAGTGTCCTGGATCGCGCGGTACAGTATGGTCGCAAAGTACAGGCTGAGAAAGCCAGTAATCAGATGAGCTTGTTCGGCGGTGGCGGCGAAGGAGAAGGCGGGCTTGAAGAGCCCACTATTCCAATGGGAACCATGCGAGACGGCAAGGTCGTGGAGACATGGACACGTCTGCAAGAGCTGAATTTCGAAAAAGATGTAATCGGTTTTTACCTCTCAGGCCACCCACTAGAGCGCTATAAGTGGCAAATTGAAGCCTTTACTACTTGCCCGATATCCAAGTTAGAGGACTTCCCTAACCGCGACGTGCGCGTTGCAGGAATTGTAACAGGCGCGAGAGAACGTATTTCAAAACGCGGCTCCAAGTTTATGACCTTTACGGTTGAAGACTTTAGCGGCGGTATGGATCTGGCGCTATTTGGAGATCAATTTGTTCAACTTCGCAACCTGATCCGCCCTGACGAAATGGTATTCATTTCGGGAGCGTATCAGCCGCGCTGGAATGATCCCAACGAATTCGAACTGCGAATCAGTCAGGTGCAAATGATGGATGAGGAGCTTTTTGAAAAAATGATTCGATGCCTCCAGATCGAACTGAATACGCAGATTCTGGATAAAGAAATGCTGGATACGATCATAAATTTATGTGAACAAAACCCAGGACGATTCCCGCTCATGTTTGCACTTCAGGATAATGAATTTGGCAAAGTGAACCTTGTGGCTTCTGAGACTTCTGTGCTTCCTAGTGGTGCTTTTATCAGTAAGCTTCAGGAGCTAGGGTTGAAGTTTCGATTGGGATAATAGTGCCCGATGCGGCACTGCTTCTGTAGTCGCTACTCCCCCATTTTTTGCATCCTATGTGCATAATTGTAAGTGGATTGGTATTGGAAAGGAATAATAGCGTTTTTAAATATTGATTGGTATTGGCGACTTAATCGGAACTCAACGCATAGCGATTTACAGATGAGAAGTTTATTTTATAACAATCAGGTAGCGACATGCTACCTGATTGTTTTCTTACTATTTCTGAATGTGCCTATAAGTACCTTTTCTCAGTACAATAAAAACTGGATATTGGGAAATGGTGCCCAGGTTACATTTGAGACTAATGGTCCTACTGTAACTCCTTTACCTGTTGGGCCCTGTTTAGTTGAGGCAGGTACCACGGTTTCGGATTCAGCCGGTAAGCTGTTATTTTATGTTGATTGCACCCATTTTTATGATGCAAATCATAATCCTGTGTATAAGCATTTGTGGTATCCAAGCACACTTATAGGAAACTTTGCAAGTATTACACAAGGTGTTTTAGCCATTCCAATACCTGACTCTTCTAATCAATACTTGGTATTAACCTTACATCCTAATTTTGTATGTGGAGCTATCGTTCCTGGAGGGGGAATGTGTCTAAAGAGCTATTTGGTACAAATAGGAGTTTCGGGTACTATTTATGTAAAGAATCAAGGAACTGTTTTTCAACAAGGCCAAGAATTCACCGAAAAAATGACAGCGATTAAACATGCTGATGGAAAAAATTGGTGGATTATTTTACATGAACTTGGGAACAATAAATTTCTTTTTTTTAAAACAGAATATGGAAAAGTTGTGTATTCACATCCCCAAAATATTGGCAAAGGACATATAAGTGACATTGGTTTAGGAAGACTTGGTTACGGAGGGCAAATAGTCGCTTCTTTGGATGGGAAACTGGTAGCTTGTGCTGGCTCCAATAATGTGTTAGAACTATTTCAATTTGATAGATGTGATGGTATATTATCAAACCATAATAGTATCGATATTCCCGATCAACAAAATGTATGGTATGGAGTAAGCTTTTCTAAAAGTAAGCGTTTCTTATACGCTACAACTTTGGATACCAGGAGGTTATATCAGTTCGAATTTAGAAATCAAACTACAAATAGAGTGCTGATTGATAGTTTTGTCTCCCAAGAAGTCGGCGATGTCGGACATCATTTATTAGGGCCTGATAATAATATATATATCGGAGCTAATAGAACAAGTTTTAGTAATCGAAGCCTTGGTGTAATAAATAGCCCAGATTCCTTAGGAGTAGCGTGTAAATTTGTGGAAAAAGGATTAGACCTCAGGCCCAAATTGACCTACGGCCACCTCCCAAACCTCCCCAACTTCGATCTCGGTCCGCTCCCCCTCCCACCAGCCGACGCAGGCGTCGATCACCTCCATCTTCCGGCCTGTTTCGATACAACGGTGGTTTTGGGAAATGGTCCGCAAAGCCCTGATTATCAGTACGAATGGTCGCCTGCGGCTGGGCTGGATCGCGTGGATTCGGCGGCGGTGAAATTCAACTCCAGCACGCTCGCGCCGGGTGAATCGCGTCGCTATATCCTTACGGTTACGGACCCATCCAAGGGCTGCCGGAATGTCGCTACCGATACGGTTATCGTCTCGCGCGCGCCGCTCCCCGATTTTCCGCTGAGTCCTGACATCAGTCTGTGTCCCGATAGTACAGCGCTGCTCGGCCTCGCGGCCGATCCTACTCGTACTGACTGGATGTATAGCTGGTTTCCTGAGACGGGGTTGGCTACGCCAAGCGCCGCCCAAACCATCATCACTGGAGACAGCAGCCGCAGCTATACTTTGCAAGCGATGTCACCCGAAGGCTGCATGTTTGAGGATACCGTGGAGGTGATGGTGTTGCCAGTGGATTCGTGTGTTGAGACGCAAAATTTTGCGCCTTTACACATCCCCAACGTCATCACCCCTAACGGCGATGGCCTCAACGAGACTTTCTGCATACCGGAATTGCCCGCTGGCTCACGTCTGCATGTCTATGATCGCTGGGGCGTTCAGGTCTTTTATAGTGCTGATTATCAGGGGGACTGGCCTGGTACTTCCTCTAGTCTTCGGCTCCGCTCAGACTACGAGGAAGGTGTGTATTACTATGCCTTGGATATGCCTGATGTCAATAAGCGCAAGGTGCTTAAGGGTTGGGTATTGGTGTTGCGGTAGAAAAAAAGTCCTCGCTGTTTGATCCTTGATGTTCGATCTTCGCTTTTTTAAAAAAAATCTCCAATCGTCAATCTGCATTCTGCAATCAAAATGTCCTTACTCTTATGCATTCTTAGGATGGAGGATCAAACGGCGAAGCATAAAAAACACTGCGAGCAGATCGCTGGGAGCGTTTTTTAAACTTAGTGCCGGAGGCACTACCCTACAACCACTTCTTTTTCCTAAAATACATAATCAAGCCCAGGAAAATCGCCACCATCAGGCCCCAAACGGCGTGATAGCCATACTTCATATGCAGCTCTGGCATATGATCAAAGTTCATCCCATACACGCCCACAATAAAGGTGAGCGGAATAAAGATCGTCGCCATGATCGTCAGCACCTTCATGATATCATTAGCCTTGTGCCCGCTAAGCGCGATAAACTGATCGCTGAGGTCTGACAGCGTCGTATAGGTATCATCCACATTTTCGATCACCTGAAGCAGTTCATCCTCAAGGTCATTGAGATACTCCTTTGTTTTGGAGTCAACGAGTTCACTTTCATCGCGAAGTAGTTCGCTCAAGGCGCTTCGAAGTGGATAGATATTTCGCTTTAAAAACGTCGTCGCCTTTTTAAGTTCATGAATTTCATTGAGCAAATTGCTGTCTGTTCGTTGGTCCAAAAGCCTGGACTCTACGATGGCAGTACGGTCTGCAATTTCCTCTACTGCGCCGAAGTATTGGCTCACAACCATATCCATGATCGCGTAGAACAAATAGTCAGCATTCGCCTTGCGCACCCGTCCTTTAGAAGCACGAAGACGTTCTCGCAGCGGTTCCAGCACATCCTCTGATTTTTCCTGAAACGAAATTACCTGCCCTGCTCTCAAGACCAAACTCACCTGCTCAACATCTATTTTCTCCTCCCTTTCAAGATTATTCAACATCTTGAGTCTCAAGTAGATATAATCATCAATCGCCTCAAACTTAGGACGTTCTGCTGTATTGAGAATATCTTCTAGTGTAAGCGGATGAAGATTAAACGACTTCCCTACCTGGGCAATGTCCTCACCATTGTGCACACCATCGACATTGAACCATGCAATCTTTTCGGTGCCAAGTGGTTTATTGAAATCTTCGAGCTCAATGCTTCCATGTTCCTCGAGTTCCTTTTCGTTATAGCGTATGAGGCCCAGAATCGTCGGCCCTACACGCCTACGGCCAACGTAAAACATCGCTCCAGGTGGCAAAAGCGCCTTGTCGCGCTCTGTGGTAGCCTCAGCGGTACGATTTGTTCCCAGTAGACGCTTTCCACCTTCTAGAACCGCATGGCCGATACGAGCGCCGATATTGCGCGTACGCGTAGCATCCTGAACCGCCGGAGGAATACTAATAGCAGAAGAAGGGATCGATTGAACGCCTTTGCTGGCAAGGAGCTTTTTGATGGTTGAGATTTGAGCCTTGGCAGCATCATATCCCAACTGGTATATTTCGTCTGCTTTGTCCACATCAAATAGCGCCACCTCAGCAGTCGCAGGCTCGATTACCACATCACATTGTTCCAGGCGAGGCTTCACATTGGCCCACATGACGAGGTCCAGCGTTCGATAACCGATGGTCATCAGATCGTCAAGGTCAGTGCGGCCTTCGATAGGCGTAACGTTTACCCCGATCACGAGCGAGCAGCGCTCACGCAATGGCTCGACAGGGAGATTATTCAGTAAGCCGCCATCCACATACAAATCCTGCCCTTTTTGTCTGGCTTTAAATAAAATAGGAATTGAACTGGAAGCACAAACGGTTTCAAAAAGGGGACCAGTAGAAACAATCTCGAAACGCCCTTTCGACATATTGGTCACAGAAATAAATAGCTGACGCTGCAGAGCCGAGAAGCTATCAATATCGATATGTTCAGCAAGAATTTCTTTGATCGTACCGAGGTCAGTAAGACCAAGTGTTGATACAGAAGGCTTGAAAAGCTTGAGGAGCGAAGTTGACTTAAAAATGCGGAGCATCTCGCCAGGTGTTTTTCCTGCAGCATATAAGGCTCCCACAATAGAACCTGCGCTTGCACCTGAAACATGAGTAGGGGAAATACCATGTTCTTCCAAAGCCTGAAAAACGCCAATATGCGCAATCCCTCGTGCCGCTCCACCTGCTAGTGAAATACCTATTTGCTGATTCATAGGTTGAAATTACAAAATAGGAAAGCAGAAATAATATGTCTGGAAGCATTCTTTATCTAAATCCAAGAGGGCGAACACATCACTTTTTAATTCATATGTGTAATGGAGGATATTTTGGGTTTGAGGCTTAAATCGTCTTTTACGTTTTATTTGGAGCTGCTTTATTCGTTAAAAATGGCTAAGAATGGGCCTTATTCTAATTTTTAGGGCTAAAAAAAACAAAGAAATTGTAATTGAATAAGGGGCTCATCCGCTTTAGGTTGCATGTATAATAACAACTAAAGTGGCTATTGCGCTATGGACTTGATAAATAAATTACAGCTATTACATCGACTTGATGGGATGATAAAACGGAAAGCAACTGGCAGGCCATCCGAGCTGGCCAAGAGGCTTCATACCTCAGAAAGGAATGTATATAAACTTGTAAAACTCCTTAAGGAATTAGGCGGTCCAATCTATTTTGATACGAGCCGTGATAGCTATTGCTACTATGAAGATGTGACATTTAAGGTGGGGTTTTTTAAAGATCAACATGCGTTGCGGAGTATTAAGGGAGGGTTTTGGTCTCCAAAGCAGTATAATTTGGTGAACAAAAAGTACAGTTGATCTAAATAGCTTCGTTACCGGAAAATTGCGCAATCTTCCAGACAAAAGCGGTAGCCGAAAAGCTTTTATCAGAGTAGGCACGATCTATTATTATTCTAGTTATGAAAAACAGAAAAGATGTTTTAAAGACACAATTTGATGCTTTTAAAGGCCAGCAAATCGATGTAACTACACATATCCAAGGAGGAAAAAATCCTGATACAGGTGGTAGTTGGGTAGAGCATACTTATTCAACAATTGGTGGTATAGATCATGAGCCAGGTGGCGACCTTTCTTGGGACTTTGCAGTTGCTGCAGATGTAAGAACAAGAGGTTAATATCTCATATTAATGATATGCCACCTAAGTATTCTTGGGTGGCATCTATTTTCTTTTCAGGATGCTTGTTATTAGTTCAGAACATAAAGAACATTCCACGGATGTGGTGATTGACTGGCTCGCCCATAAAGGCGTGTCCTTCATCAGAGTCAATGGACAAACGTTCGAGCGTACGCTCGGGCAGTATTCGATGTGTTTGGATGATGATGGAGCAAATTTCGATGAGGCAAGCTTTCTTCATAATGGAAAGCGTTATGATATTGCTGACATCGATGGCTTTTGGTTCCGAAGAACGCGAAACGACCTAAGCCGGACAAAGGCATTTAATGATGCGAATTTCTCGGATGAGGTGACGCCCATTCTGTGGCGACACTTATCAGAGGAACGCAATGTGGCCAAAGCCGCCATTTTCGACCATTTTAAGGAATCAAAAAAACTCGGTAACCACAGAGTTCGAGGACTGGATAAGATGGAGACACTAAGGCTTGCAAGAAGCCTTGGCCTCAATATTCCTACAAGCCTGATAACGGGCAATCGCACTCGTCTGCTCGCGTTTATTGAAAAGCATAAAGCCGTCATAACAAAGCCTATTTCTGAAGTTGCGACTTACAATACATCCGAGTTAAACTGTGGTATCTTCACCACTTCTGTCACAACAACACGTGCGCAAGAACTGCCCGAGTCATTTCATCCGGCACTTTTTCAAGCTCAGGTCGAAAAGTACTGTGAGCTGAGATGCTTCTTTATGGCGGGCGAGTTTCACACGATGGCTATCTTCTCCCAGGCCGACGACAAAACCAGTGTCGATTTTAGAAATTATAATCAGGAGTTCAGCAACCCTACGGTTCCTTTTGCCTTGCCAGAATCCATCAAGGAAAAGCTTACGATATTGATGGATCGCCTCGAGCTTGATACTGGCTCTATCGATATTATTTATACACCTGAGAAAAAGTATGTCTTTCTGGAAGTGAATCCGGTAGGGCAGTTTGGGATGGTCTCGACGCCATGTAATTTTTATATAGAGAAAAAAATAGCCGAATATTTTACTACTAAAGGACAGTAATCTGATATGGAGTTTGATATACACGACAAAAAGAAGGCAGAACAACTTCCTCCCATGTATTTTAACATGGTAGCGCTATCCCAAGGTCTTTCTCGTCAGGTTCCAAGCAAATTGCATCAGACACCTTCGTATAATATTCGCAGCTTTTATAAGCCGTTAACATCTGTTGTCAGTTTTCCTAAACGCACTTCCAGCGATGAATAACGATCAATACTTCCTGCATTTTGCGAATTGTATTCCTGTAAAAGGGCATACAAAGGGCGTTTTGGTAGACTTGCAGCATGGACGTATGCTGCCCATTCCGTTGTTATTGTTGGAGGTATTGGAAAAATGTAAAAAGCATACGATTGCCGAAGTAAAGGCGTCGTTTAATCATGAGTTGGACGAAGGTATAGATTCGTATCTCGGGATGCTTCAGGAAAACCTCTGGGGCTTTGTAACTGAAGACCCGCATCTGTTTCCTGCTTTGTCGCTCGACTGGGACCATCCATGTTTGATCAGTAATGTCGTGCTGGATGTAGGAGACTTTGATGTCCAGGCAGCTTTTGATAAAATCGTTCATCTTGCCCCACAGGCGCTACTGATTCGCGCATATAAATCTGTTGATGTAGGCGAACTGGCCCAATGGTTAAAAACCCTCGATAACAGTCGGATCTTTTCGCTCCAACTGATGCTTCCCTGGGAAGGAGAGGAACACGCGCAAGCGCTAGTTAAGTTGGTTTACGAGCATCCAAGACTTAATTCCATCGTGTTGCATAGCGCGCCCGAAACAAAGTATCTCGATGGCCGGGACGAGTTTACAGAAGGCATAGCCTTGCTTACCGAAGATAGGCTGCACCCTCAAAGCCCAGAGCAGTACCAGCTCGAAAATTTACTGGTTGATATCGCCGCTTTTACCGAAGCCCAGGAGCATAACCTTGGCCTCAATCGCAAGTTATCCATTGATAGTCAGGGGTTTATCAAGAATCATGTCCTGCATAAGCAGTCCTTCGGTCATATCGACGAAGTCGAAGACTTGAGCAAAATTGTAGCTTCGCCCGCATTTCAGCGCATTTGGAATATCAGTCACGATCAGGTAGAAACCTGCAAAGATTGTGAGTTTCGCTATTGCTGCGTCGACTTCGACGAACTGGAAGAAAAAGATGGGAACATGCATCGTATTGGTGCCTGTGGCTACGATCCTTATTCCGGTCATTGGCATTCACAGCCAGAACGGAGTCTTACGACTTGATTACACCGTGTAATGCAATCTCTGCAAATACTCTGGCGACCTCAGGACCTTTGATGCTTCCCTCCGCATGGTACCATTTAGAGGTATAGTTACACATTCCGAAAATACCGAAGACAGTAATCTTTGGGTCCAGGTCAGCACGAAATGTTCCATTGGCTTGCCCCTCTTCGATAAGCCCAACCAATAACGCGTCATAGTCCTTCATTACCCGCTGCACATCGGCCTGAGAAAAGCGATCAAGCAGGGCAGGGTTTTCGTGTAAAAAAACAGCAAATGCAGAGCGATGAGCTAGGAATTGACGCAAATGCGCCTCGATAATCAATCGCAATTTTGCGGCAGGATCATGACCGGTTTCCATGACCTCGCGGGCCTCTTTGAGAATATCTTGCAGTACTCCTTCGACCAGGCCTTTTACCAAGTCTTCTTTCGCCTTTACATAGTAGTAAAGGCTACTTTTATTCATACCGAGCTCCTGAGCAATATCCTGCATAGAGGCTCCATAGAAGCCTTTCTCTGCAAACACCTTAGCCGCAGCCTGAATGATTTCGGCGTATTTGCGCTTTGCCATAAATAATAATGAGCACGAAGGGAACTAGAAAAATATAGTGCCGGGACGCGAAGGGAATCAGACCAAATGTTGCGTGCGTGGTATGGCAGATTTTGAAAACAGTAAACCGGTAATAATATCGCGCCCCGGCAAACTACATATACCCTTTTGTTGCGCCAAAGGTAGAGTCTCTAGTTGATTTTTTCAAACCATTGTTTGAAAAAATCAACCCTTATTTTAATATCCTCTAATTCTGTAACCTAAACGACGATATTCTTTTATTTTCATGCGTTTCTTGTTGTTGAAATCAGGTTCTTTTTATTCAATATCACCCATTTCAAAAAACAGAAATCAAGAGTTTTTCATTACTTCGTATATGCATTCCCTTGTCCAGGTTCCAATCGATTCCCTATTAGATCAGTATCAGGCTATTCGAAATCGTAGTACAACTTTATGTCAACCGTTAAAACCGGAAGATATGGTTGTACAGCCGGTGGTCGATGTGAGCCCTCCCAAATGGCATCTTGGACATACGACCTGGTTTTTTGAGGCGATGATTCTGGAAAAATATGTGGATGGATACACTGTTTTTCATCCTGAATTTGCCTTCGTATTTAACTCTTATTATGAAGCAGCCGGAGCACGCGTCGTACGTACCGATCGTGGAAACCTTTCCCGTCCAGCGGTAGATGAAGTGCTAGCGTATCGAAGCTTTGTCGATGAGGCCATGCAAGGCTTATTTGAAAAGCTCGAAAACCATCCAGATCGCTCTCGAATTGAATTCCTGATTACCATTGGGATGAATCATGAGCAGCAGCATCAGGAGCTACTGGCGACCGATATTAAGTGGATATTAGGCCATAATCCGCTGCAACCAGCTTATGGTTCGGGAGGACTTCAGGGTGCCGACCCTCGCTTTTCTAACAGACCAGTCAGTGCAGATTGGGTCGATATGGAAGAAGGAATTTATGAAATCGGCTTTGATGGAAATAGCTTTTGTTACGATAATGAGCTCGGAAGACACAAAGTCTATTTACATTCGTATCGCATTGCTAATCAACAGGTTACCAATCGGGAGTATTTGGAATTTATGGAAGCAGATGGCTACGGTGATTTTCGTTGGTGGTTGTCGGAAGGCTGGGAATGGGTAAAAAATAGCAAAATTGCTTCTCCTCAGTATTGGCATTATGTTGATGGTAAATGGATGCATTATACGATGGAGCATGGCTTGTCGGAAATAGACCTGGAGGCACCTGTAGCACACGTGAGTTACTATGAGGCTGACGCTTACGCCGCATGGCGCGGCATGCGCCTCCCGACTGAGTTTGAGTGGGAAGCAGCTTGCCAGCACTTTCCGCACGGCCAGCGCTGGGAATGGACCGGTAGCGCCTATCTTCCATACCCTGGCTTCGCCAAAGAAGAGGGAGCCATCGGCGAATATAACGGCAAGTTCATGGTCAATCAGATGGTCCTTCGTGGCGGCTCGGTCGCCACACCACCCAATCACCTGCGGCCTACTTACCGCAATTTTTTTCATGCGCCGCTTAGGTGGCAATTTACAGGCATTCGATTAGCCACAATGTTGAATGACTGAATGATTGTATGATAGAATTCAATCATTCTCTCATACAATCATTCAAAATTTTTCAAAGGATATGATTATATATAAAACAAACGGCGGATGGTTCGTCGATGTGGGGCACCTTTTTCGCTCCTGGACCATGACCAAAATCGTGCGAGCTATGATGGCGATAGGCGTATATGCGCTTATTGTCGTTTTGTGTCTTCATTATTTTGAAGGCTACGAGCTTATTCACATGAATACAGCGGTATTTTCATTACTCGGTGTCGTGCTTTCTATCTTTTTGGTTTTTCGTACCAATAGCGCCTACGATCGCTGGTGGGAAGCGCGTAAGCAGTGGGGCGCTCTGGTAAACCACAGCCGCAACCTTGCAGTGTATATCGACGGGATGTTTCCAGAGGAAGATCAGGAGAGCAGAACGTATCTGGCGCGCCATATCAGCAACTTCGTTCGCGGCCTTGCCGATCACTTACGTGAAGGTGTATATCTCGGCACAGCAGCACCTGATGAGACCAAGGCGGGGCTTGAGCGCAAGATTCTCGACCTCACTGCAGAGGAACGCAAAAATATGGAGCCGCTTAAGCATCGTCCTAACCATCTGGTTTCGTTGATTTTCAAGCGTATTCATAAGGTGAAGCAGGCAGGTGGAATTGATGAAGGCGACTACATCAATATCAAGCCCCAGCATCAGGCTTTTCTTGATATTCTAGGAGCCTGTGAGCGGATAAAAAAGACGCCTATTCCATTTTCGTATGCGGTGTATCTCAAAATATTTATCACTGCTTATGGGCTTATGCTACCTTTTGCGCTGGTAAACCAGTTTGGGTTCTCCACCATTCCGCTTACGATGTTTATCTTTTTTGCCCTACTTGGTGTCGAATTATTGGGAGAAGAAATCGAAGACCCTTTTGGCCTGGATTGCAATGACTTGCCTACCGGTTTGATCGCCGACACCATCAGCCAAAATGTGTATGAAATTCTCGATCCAACCGCGAATCCATATCAAATTCCTAAGACTACAGCCTATCAAAAAGTATTTTAGACATACCCTTGCTAGTGCAGTAGGCACTAAATCCAAGATCTGCAATCGCTAATCTGCAATTGTCAATCCCTTTCTTTTCAGCCTTTGAACATGCTTTTAGAGAGAGGAGTAAATTCAAATTGACCATTAACGATTGCAGATTTAGTGCTGAAGGCACTAGCCATCAAATCAGCTAATCAACACATTATCAAATCAGCTAACCAACCTAATGTCGAATTTTAAAAACGATGTTCTGCAAGGGCTTTCAGATAACCCCAAGCATCTTTCCAGCAAGTATTTTTATGATGAAACCGGAAGTAAAATTTTCCAGGAAATCATGGCGCTGGGAAGCTATTACCTGACCCGTGCAGAAGATGCTGTATTTAAGGAAAACAGCGAGGCTATGGTTGAGGCTTTTAGTCAAAACGGCCCTTTTGAAATAGTAGAATTCGGAGCTGGCGATGGTGCCAAAACCATGCGGCTACTTGAAGCAGCAGCTGCATCAAAGGTGCCGTTCCGTTATGTTCCGATCGACATCTCACCTAAGATCCTTCAACAACTAGCTGACCGCGTACGAGGCCGCTGGCCTCAGGTGGAAGTCGTTCCAATGCCAATGGACTACTTTGAAGCATTAACAAATCTGGAAAAGGATAACGGATACCGGAAAGTGGTTTTTTTCCTCGGATCAAATATTGGAAACTTCCCGCTAGATCAAGCAGATAAGTTTTTAGGAAAAATACGTGAGCATCTTCAGCCTGGAGATTCGCTATTATTGGGAGTTGATGTACAAAAAAACCCGCGTACTATTCTTTCTGCTTACGATGATGAAAAAGGCGTTACTGCGCGTTTTAACCTCAATTTACTCAACAGAATCAACCGCGAGCTTGACGGAGATTTCGATATTGGAAGCTTTCAGTTTTACCCAAGTTATAACCCGCTCTCTGGAGAAGTTCGATCTTATTTACTCAGCAGAAAAAATCAGGTCGTACACGTTGCCGGCCAAGCCTTCGAATTCGAAGCCTGGGAGCCTATCCACACCGAAATATCACGCAAATATCGCCCCAGCGAACTCAAGCAGCTCGCGAAGATTTCTGGCTTTCGCCACGTCCAAAAATTCACCGACGGCGGCCAACAGTTTGTGAATGTGCTTTGGCAAGCATGTTAGCATCGCTTCGCGAGGATCGGCGCAGTGAAGCTCTCATATTCCTGAAGCTTTAGCACATATTATTTTCATTATTGACCGGGAATTTATCCCCTGGGCAAAGAAATAATCGCGAAGCGCGACTAGTGAAGCGCAGCGAAAGCTTCCACGATTCGCTCTCCCGCATCATCCCATGTGAACGACTTGGCTTCCTGTTGGAGATTGGAGCCGATGTGTGCGCGTTGATCAGGATCAGCGAGGAGTTGCATACAGAGTTCCGCCTGCTTGGCGGTATCATCGGGAGCGGTAAGCCATGCTGAGCGAAGAATTTCTACAGCGCCACAGCGATCTGAGAGCAGGCAAGGCACACCAAAGGCAGCGGCCTCAATGGCCGCAAGGCCGAATGGCTCTGACCAGCTCGGCATAAAAAACACATCGCTCATCGCCAGCACATCGTGAAGTGCCTCTTTCCCCAAAAAGCCCATAAAAAGGACATTGAGTTCAAGCCCACGTTTGATACTTTCGAGAATAAGATTTTCCCGCTCAGGGCCTTCTCCAGCGACGATAAAGGTCGTATCCGGGTATTCAGCGATGACTTGCTCCGCGAGATTGAGAACCTGATAGGGATTTTTTTGCCCTGCCAATCTTCCCACAAACGTCACAACAGGCCCACCAAAAGCATGCGCCTTTTCATAAGGCTCTATATCGGGCCCACCATGTGGAATAGCTGTTATTTTTTCTGGCGAAATACCATAATGCTCGACCATGACAGATGCCATGTATTGGCTCACCGGAATGATACTATCAGCTTTCTCCATGGCCTCACATTCCAGCGCGTATATCCAGCCTCGGGCTTGTGGGCCACTACGGTCATATTCGAGCGCATGCACATGGAGAACCAGCGGTTTGCCTGTTGCAGCCTGCAAGGCCAAGCCTGGAAGCGCTGTAAGCCAATCATGAACATGAATAATATCAAATTTTGAATCGGCCACTTCCTCAACAACAACTTCAGCATATGCCAAAGCGCGTTCATAAATAGCAGGCGGACTCAGCGGTTCAGGAGCTTCTACTTCTTCTGAAACGGCCGGGGAATCCTCCTGAAACTTATTCTCTTCGACGAGGTCGCTTGCTAGCGTGTCTTCCTCTTCTACTTCGATTTTCTCAATACTAATAGGCCATTGGGCGGGCTCGTCTGTGAGATAAGGGTAAGGTGTTTCAGGAAAAAGCTCCATTGAAAAAGGGCTTCCTACTCCTTTGAGAAATGGTTTTTCTGGAAGGTTGTCCCATGCCGGCGTGATCACCTGAAGGTCAACACGAGAAGCGAGTGCCTCGGCCAAGGCTGCACTTGCAACGCCCAGGCCTCCTGCCATTGCAGGAGGATACTCCCAACCCAACATTAACACCTTGGTTTTCTTCATGACCATTTGTGAACCCTTGATTCTTTCAGGCCGCAAAGATACAGGGCCAATTTCAATAGCCAATACTGAACAATCAAAAATGTGTACATTTCAGCATGATAAAGCGCGAACATAAGGTTCCTTATGAGTGGCATGAGGACACAAGTACGCTTTCAGAAGAAGAGCGCCGCCTTTTGGAGGAAGCTATGAAAGCTACTGAGCATAGCTATGCTCCATATTCAGGTTTTTTTGTGGGCTGCGCCGTTGGCCTGGAAAGTGGAGAAATCGTATTGGGAAGTAATCAGGAAAATGCCGCTTATCCATCCGGGCTCTGCGCAGAGCGGGTGGCATTATTTGCGATAGGTGCAGCAGGTAAGGAAAAAGGCGTGCGTATGATGGCGATTCGGGCTCGAACTGCTAGTCATGTATTTGCCAAGCCTCCCACTTCCTGCGGAGATTGCAGACAGGTGATGCTCGAATTTGAGCATCGTGCCGGCGAATCTTTCACTGTCCTTTGTCAAGGTGAAGAAGGCCCTGTTCTTAAAATAGAAGGCGTTGCTGGCGGCTTACTGCCTTTTCCATTTGAGTTTTAGTGTTAAAAAAATCGAATCTCTGATCTAGTATCTCGTATGTAGTATTTCCAAAAAGCTGGGAATGGCAAAGTAGAGATACGAGGTACTACATCAGGCTTTTTCATTCATTTTTTCAAAAAAAATGACTTTTTCTCCTCTCAAATGACCCAAAACCAACAAAAACCATTTTTGTGGCCTGAGCGGAGCTTTTGAGGAACATTGTAATGCCAGTAAAAAGCACGGTTCTAGCAATACCCAATCGTTCCCTGAGCGTAGTCGAAGGGAACAGTGCCAAAGGCACTATTTTGGTGGCTTCGGCTCCGCTCAGCCACCGTCAATTTCGGTTCCGCTCAGCCACCAGCTATTTAGCTGGCGCTAAATAGCAATTAAAGACACCAAAGCGCCAATACTATTTCGGCTTTTTGAATGATAACCTCTATAACTTCATCCGAAATACGACACCAGATTTTTATAAGAAAGCGTTGACAAAAAGCGGGCGATATTCAACATCCTAAACAAATTTTACGAGCTTCGCGAGGATTTCATGCTTCAAGCCCGCGACGCATATGACTACAATTACACAAAAGGAAACTCTTCATTTAACCCAACTTGCTCATATTCTAAACCAGCCTCAACACTTGGACGACGCAGCAAAACAGCGTGTCCAGGCTTCAAGAAAATATCTTGAAGATCGCCTGGGGAAAGCTGGAAAGCCCATTTATGGAGTGAATACCGGCTTTGGTTTTTTGGCAAATACTGAAATAGAGGACCGTGATCTTGGCCAGCTTCAGACCAATCTCATCCGATCACACGCTTGTGGTACAGGTGAAGAAGTTCCCGCCGAGATCGTGAAACTCATGTTGCTCTTAAAGGTTCGGAGCCTGAGCCTTGGCCATTCTGGCATCAGACTAGTGGTCGTCGAGCGGCTGCTGGATATGTTCAATGAAGGGATTCTCCCGGTGGTGTATACACAGGGCTCGCTTGGAGCAAGTGGCGACCTCGCGCCTTTGGCGCATCTATCGCTTCCACTTATAGGGGAAGGAGAGGTCATCGACCAGGGAGAACGTATGCCTGCAGCCCAGGCACTGGAAAAGCGTGGCTGGAAGCCTCTGAGCCTTAAGGCCAAAGAAGGCCTTGCCCTCCTGAACGGAACCCAGTTTATGAGTGCATATGGCTCCCATATCGCGCTGAAAGCGCGCAAACTCGCCGATTGGGCCGATAGACTCGCAGCACTTAGTCTTGACGGTTTTGGTGGGCTGATAAGCCCTTTCGACCCTTTGCTCCACGAGATCAGACCACATGCCGGCCAGATAACCGTCGCCGAAAACATTCGCAAACTTCTCGATGGCTCTCCTCATATGGCTGAGGCCAAAGAGCATGTTCAGGATGCATATTCGTTTCGATGTGTGCCTCAGGTTCACGGCGCATCGCGCGATGCACTCGACTATACTATCCGCACACTGGAGATAGAGATTAACAGCGTGACTGATAATCCGACTGTTTTTGCGGAAAATGACAGGATCCTTTCAGGGGGAAATTTTCATGGTCAGCCTTTGGCGCTTTCCATGGATTTTGTGGCGATCGCGATTGCAGAGTGGGCCTCTATTTCGGAACGTCGTAGCTACCAGCTTTTGAGTGGTTGCCATGACTTGCCACTGTTTTTGGTGGCGGAGCCAGGTCTTAACTCCGGCTTGATGATCGCCCAGTATACTGCAGCTTCTATTGTTTCGCAGAATAAACAACTCTGTACGCCTGCTTCTGTTGACACGATCCCATCTTCCAATAACCAGGAAGACCATGTGAGCATGGGCGCCAATGCCGCGACGAAGTGTTTAAGGGTGCTTGAAAATTTAGAGAAGGTCCTCGCTATTGAGTTGCTGCATGCTGCACAGGCGATGCACTTCCGTCGTCCCAAGCAAACCAGCCCTGCGCTGGAAGAAATCCTAGCGGCGTTTCATGCAAAAGTTCCACCGATTACACAGGACCGTATTCTACATTACGATATAGAAAAGGCCAGACAATTCTTGAAGGATTGGAAATAAAAGATGATCATTGTAGTGCAGAGAAAACCTTTGTACTACTTTTTGTTAATTTTGTCCCATGCACATTGCAGTTGTAGGAAATATTGGAGCAGGTAAGACAACCCTTACCTATTTATTGGCTAAGCATTTTGGTTTTGAAGCCCGTTACGTGGACAATGATCAAAATCCTTACCTCTTTGATTTTTATGGAGATATGCCTCGCTGGGCTTTCAATCTGCAAGTTTCGTTTATGCAGGCGCGTTTACGTGACTTGAGTGCTATTCGTAAGGAAAAAATCAATGTAGTTCAGGATAGAACCTTATTTGAAGATGCATTGATCTTCGCTCCAAACCTGCATGCCATGGGCCTTATGGCCACCAGGGACTATGAAACCTATCGCCAATTATTTGAAATGATCGCGGAGATTATTGCTCCGCCAGACCTGCTTATTTACCTAAAAGCCGATATTCCAACCCTTGTAGACCAAATTCAACGAAGAGGAAGAAGCTACGAGGATGCTATACGATTGGACTATTTGAGAAGGCTAAATGAACGGTATGAAGAATGGTTTGAAGGATATGATTTAGGTAAAAAGATAGAAGTTCCAATAAAAGAACTAAATTTCAAGGACAATCCAGAACACCTGGGTATTATCATTAATAAAGTAAAAGCTGAATTATTCGGCTTATTCACCTGACCTAAAATCTTTCTTCATGTGAGGGACACCTTACTCGCATATTGGGATTATATATCATATTCCGGCGTAAAGCAGGAAGACAAGCTTGAGGAGATTCGTAGAATCGTTTTCCTCAACAGACTGGGTATTGTCGTAGGAATAATTCCTTTAATCGGCTTGATGGTGTCAGGGAATGACATGACTCAGTCTGAGTTTCTCATGGAAATTTCCACTGCGGCTTTTCTCTATTCTATCCCTGTTCTCAATCGACTATTGCCTGTCTCTTTTGTTCGCTCCCTGGTATTTATTGGCGGGGTGATCAATGTTGTATTGATGACCTATCAAACCGGAATTCAAGGAGGCGATATTTTATTTTTCTTTCCTGGAATTGTAGCAGGTGCTATTATCTTTGACTTTAAGCGTACCGCAGAGTTAGCGACATTTATTATTGTAACGATTGTTGGAACATTGACGGTCGTAGCTTTTCTCAAGCTTGGCATCATCAATTGGACGATGTCACCGGAATTAATGTCAGGAGATCGATTCGCCTTTGGGCTTATAACGGGGCTGTTTTTTTCGATATTCATAGTTTTATATTATTTTAAGATAAATGAGGAACACCAAAAACTACTCCTCAAAGGAACGAAGGAACAGTTAGCCCTCAATCAGGCACTTATGAAGAAGAACGACGAACTTCAAGAACAGCAAAAGGCAATGAGTGAGGCTAAGGCTCAGGCTGAGCAAGCGAACCTTGTAAAGTCTAGGTTTCTTTCCTCGATAAGCCATGAACTCAGGACTCCACTTAATGCCGTGGTGGGATTCAGTGACCTTCTCGCTGAGTCAGAGATGACGGCTATCCAGTTAGAGCAAGTACAGCTTATTAGAAAGGCGGCAGGAAATTTGACTTTATTAATCAATGATATTCTCGACTATGCAAAAATAGAAGCGGGAAGATTAACGATTAATCCACATCATATGTCAATAAAAAGCCTCCTCACCGAAGTAGTTGATGTATTGGGTATAGATGCTCACGAAAAAGGGCTCGACTTAGGAATGCATATTCCTTCCAATACTCCCGATTGGGTTGTTGCAGATAGTACGCGACTGAAGCAAATACTATACAATCTTGTTTCCAATGCGGTGAAATTTACCCATGCCGGAAATGTTCGCGTCGATGTTGAAAGTAAATTTGCTGACGAGGGAACCCGAGATGTTACCTTTTCTGTGAAGGATAGTGGCTTAGGTATTAGTGAAAGAGACCTCAGTTATGTGTTTGATCCTTTCTTTCAGTCAGATAGCTCATCCACACGCAAGTATCAGGGTGCTGGTCTTGGCCTTTCGATTTGTGCAAATCTCGTCGGCATGATGGGAAGCAAACTTCAGGTAGAAAGCACCGCTGGAATTGGAAGCACCTTTTCTTTTACCCTTAGACTACCTCTCGTACCAACTGGTTTCCCAACCCAAAAACGCACCCTCCCTGAAGCTAAAAAAACAATACCAACCTCATTACGTGTATTGCTTGTAGAAGATAATCCTATTAATCGAAGGGTAACCAGCTTTTTGTTTAAAAAATTGGGGATCGAAATAGACCTGGCTGAAGATGGAGCGCAAGGAGTTGAAGCTGCTAAAGCAAAGCCATATGACCTTATCCTGATGGATATTCATATGCCTGTCATGGATGGAGTAGAGGCAACCCAATCCATTAGAAAAAATATTACAAACGGAGAGGATATAAAAATTGTCGGTCTTACGGCGAATGCTATTCAGGAAGACCTTGATGGCTATCAGCGTTCAGGAATGGATACTGTCTTGGTTAAGCCACTCAAATTAGAAGTGCTACGCTCAAATCTGCAGACGTGGTTTGGCTCGTATAGGTAAAATCAATGTGGAATAAATGTGACTTTACATCGTAGTACAGTCATAAATTCCGATATTTGTAACATCTTTGAGCCGCTAATTCAAAGAATGGTTCTTACCAAACGAATAATGTGCACTCGTAATCGTATATCCTTTCTCCTTCTTGCTCTATTCCTTGTAATGGCTTCCTCTGCTCAGGCAGTGAATTTTAGAATTTTGTACCAATGGTTTCCAGGCCCTGGAAACTGCGATACAATGAAGCTTTTTGTCGAATCTATCAATACTACCCCTGTTCAGATAACTGCAGTCAACTTCTCGATTGTCTATCGCAGTAACTGTGATTCGGTAAAAGCATTTTCGCAGATTTTTTCTGGTTTGTGGGGAACCACCCTTGAGGGTAATTTCCCTAAAATCAACCTGCCTGTACCAAAAACGTATGGCGGTATAAGCTATGACCGGCGATTACAATATGGTAATGCCGCTTTCTTAGCACCAGGGATCGTCGCACCTTCCATTGCCGATTCTGCAATGTGTTTCGGTTACATTGTCTTTGAAAGACTTTGTGCTGATTATCCTTATCCTGAAGATCAAAATGATAACAGCCTGAATCAGTGGCAAGGCCCAACTGGAGGCTATTGCTATGAGATCATTCCAATCGTCATTTTGTCGGGATTTGCTATTGACCTGGAAGCAGCCCCCTTGGCTAATCACAGAGCAAAAATCAATTGGAGTTTATCTGAAGGGTCCCTGGCAGATCGGATGAATCTGTTCAAGCAGGGACAGGAAAAACCTATCTGGTCTGGAAATACCGACGAAGGAAACGCTTACAGCTTCACAGATTACAATCAAACAGACAGAGCTGTATACCAGCTTTGGGTAGAACTTGTAGACGGTAATCATGTGCCCTCCCGAAAAATAGAAGTCCAATGGGCCGAAGCAGCCAAAAGAGTTGATGTATATCCTATCCCGGCTAAGAATGTCCTGACTGTCTTATGGGAAGGTAAAAGCCCTCCTTCTGGAAAGCTTGAGCTTTACGATATCCATGGTCGAGTTGCAAAAACAACCAAGGTTTCTGAAGCTATACACGAGGTGTCCATGGATACCAAAGACCTTCCCAATGGAAATTATATCCTAAAATGGACTGGGCCTGAGAGCTTTACACGAAAGGTTGTAATCGCACATTAAGGCATTATGAAGCTATCTGAAGCCCAAAAATTGGTCGATAATTGGATCAAGGAGTACGGAGTTCGCTACTTCTCCGAATTGACCAATATGGCGATCCTTACCGAAGAGGTAGGCGAGGTGGCACGCATAATGTCGCGCCGTTACGGCGACCAATCCTTTAAGAAATCAGACGAGGAAGTAGACCTGGGAGACGAAATGGCAGATGTGCTTTTTGTCTTGATTTGCCTTGCGAATCAAACGGGAATTGATCTCGAAGAAGCGCTACACAAAAACCTCGATAAAAAGACCAAGCGCGATTCCACCCGCCACAAGGAAAATGAAAAGCTGGCTTAATCTTTCAAGAGGGAAACGGTTACAGATGTCCGCATGATGGAATGATGCATAAAATCGTCCGATTGCGAATAAGCCATAAGAAGATTGAAACTTGTATGTCCATGGAGGTCATAGTGATACCTATCCACAGCCTGGATGGGTACATAGAAGCTCATTGTGGTGCCCCTAGTACTTTCCTTCCCTTCAACCTGCGTTGTTGCAGCCTTGCCTTGTAGTGATGATACAGGCCTGTAGTCGCCTGGCGCAAGCACCCAAAAGTCTTCAACCTTAGGCTTTCCTTGCTCCACACAGGCCATAATCAGCTGAGTATGAGCAAGCTGATCCTTAGGGTTAAACCCGATAGCCAACCAGCCTTGTGTAGGAGCCTCCAACTCAAATCGCAGAAATTCTCCTTGCTGCTCCCAGCGAACCGTCATGTCGTTTTTGGTGATGGAAGACATATTTTGAAAATAACTTGATGGGATTTGCACAACAAACCCGTAAAGGGCAATGCACGCTATGAGTGTTTTCATAATGATGATATGTTAAATATTGATATATCAATTATATTGGCAAATTTTTTAACTGAAATTCTTATAAATCAAATCCAGCATGGCTACAAGCCTGTCCTTTTCGTCTTCTGAAATGTCTTTTAAGCCTTGGGCGCGTATTTCTTGCGCGAGTGGAGTCAGGTCTTCTATCAGTTGTTTTCCTTTTTTTGTCAATGAAACTCCATACGTCCTTCGATCATTTGAGACTGATTCCCGCATGATCAATTCACCTTTTTGTAAAATATCCAATATACGCGTGATCGAAGCAGGCTCCTTGGCAGTACTTTGAGCAAGATTCTTTTGACTAATGCCAGGCTCTTCCCCCACCCGCTTCAGCACGATCCACTGGTCGCTTGTCAGATTAATATCACGATGAGTAAAAACCTTCGATTTGTACTTTTTGAATTGCTTGTATGCCTTTTCCAAATGAAAAAGATATACATCGGCGAGATTAATATCGTGCTGCGTCATTATGGAATATTGATATATCAACAAATATCTCACACCTTTTCCTCAAAAACAAATAAGGAATGTCTTTATAGCAAAAAGTCATGTGTTATACGTCCTGGAGTCAAGGATATAACACTGCGCGAGAGTATGCCTTCGCGGTTAAGATGTGTATTAACGTAGCTCCTTTTCCATTACAGCCCGCACTCGCGCGATCAGGGCCGGAATATCATCTTCGACTAGTCCAATTGTTGGGATTGGCTCCAGCACTTTGATCTTTACCTTTCCAGGATAAAAGAGCATAGTTCCTGCAGGTTGCAGTGGACGGCTTCCGACTTGTACTACTGGCACAATGGGCACCTGCGCTTCAACTGCCACAAAAAAGGCTCCACTATAGAATGGCTGCAAAAGCGCCTCGGTGCGATTGCGGGTTCCTTCTGGAAATATCATCACGCTTATGCCACGCTTCAGCGCTGCCAGCATGCGCTGCTGGCTATCTCTCCGATGGGCAGCATCTTTTCTATTTACACCGATACAAAAGAAGAAATATAGAATATTCAATAAGGGGTACCAGGCAAAATCGCTCTTGGCTAATGGCCGAAAAGGGTGAACAAAACGCGCTCCCATTACGGGCATATCCAGGAGATTTACATGATTGGGCGTAATGACAAAAGGGCCATTTTCCAGATGTTCCAATCCTTCTGTACTAAAGCGGTAACCCGTGAGGTATGACCATGCCTTAATCACAATATGCGTTATCCAGAAGAAGGCGCGCAAGCGCGGTTTTTCTGGCAACCAGAATACTATAAACGCACCCAGAATGATCGGAATAAGCGCGATAAAAAAGCTGCTTACAACCCATGCACTGTATATAATTCTGAATATCATCTCGTTAAATGTACTATTTTTGCGAGCTAGTATTGTGTTTTGTGTTCAGGTTTCAAAGGCTTTGAGTTTCTTTCTAACATTTTCATACACTGAAGTTGTCTAACGAAACCAAAAAGGTTGTCATGTCGAGCCGCGAAGCTGGCGAGGCATCTTGACTTTTAGCATTCTAAGTCGACAAAGTCAAGATTTCTCCTCAGCTACGCGAGTCGAAATGACAATTTTGCTAAAAAATTGGCTTACACAGATCCGTTAGACAACCTCATTGCTTGAACCCAAAACACATAACTCACAACCCTAAACAGTTATATTAAACCCTTCTTTTTATGCGCATTCTGCTAGTCACCCTGCTATGTTTAAGTACTATATCGCTTTCTGCCCAACTATCCTATCCGCATCGCGACTCGCTACTCACCGCAGCGCGCCAAAACCTCGACAGCTTGACGAGTAAGCATTTCTATGGTCGCGGTTATCAAAAAGAGGGACATCACATTGCAGCAGATTTTATTCAGAAGCGTTTTGAGGAAATTGGTTTAGAAAAAGTAGGCAAAAGCTATCAGCAGCCTTTTTCATTTAATGTAAATACCGTACTGGATGCTGCGCTAACGCTTGGCGAAAAAGAATACCAAGCCGGCAAGAATTTTATCGCCCATGCTCAAAGCGGCACTGGAAGTCTGGAGTTGCGCGTTATCGATTTTAAACACGGCCTCTCTCCTTCCAAAAAAGCACGCAACCAGATTGTGGTAATAAGAGAGGGATTGCCTGAAAAAATCCAACTAGACCCGCGCAAGCGTGCGCTTATGGCGGATGCTGGACGCGACGACACCAAGCTCCAGGCCTTTGCCAAGTTCAATCCTGCGGGTGTGATTATTTTGCGCAAAAAACTCACCGCTGCCTTACGACCTGATGCGCTTCCTTTTCCAGTTTTGGAAATGCAGGAAGATGCCTTTCCTTCTAAGAAGGTAAAGCTGGGAAGCATCGCCGTAAACACCAAAGTGCAAAATGTGGAAACCCAGAATATCCTGGGCTATTTGGAAGGCACGGGAGATAGTGATTCTGTCATTGTGCTGACCGCTCATTACGATCACCTTGGCGGGTATAGCGGCGCTATTTTTACCGGCGCCAACGACAATGCATCGGGCACGTCTATGTTGCTTTCTATCGCAGAACATTTTGTACAAAACCGTCCCACACATAATATGCTTTTCATAGCCTTTGGTGCGGAGGAAGCTGGCCTCAAAGGCTCTGCGCACTATGTATTCAAGGATGCACGCATTCCTTTGAGCAAGATGAAATTCCTTCTCAACCTTGATCTGATGGGCAATGGCGTCGATGGCATTATGGCGGTTGGTGGAAAGAATTTTCCAGGCTTATTTGATCAACTCGTGAGCGAAAACGATGATATCGAAGCAGTTCCTCGCGTGCGCGCCCGCCAGAATGCTCCCAATAGTGATCACTATTTTTTCTTGGAAAATGGCGTTCCTGGCTTTTTTATCTATACAATGGGAGGGCCACCACATTATCATGATGTGAATGACACAGCCAAGAATTTGCTCTTTTCGAAATTTGTCGAAGTGCGGGAACTGTTGATAAGGTTTATTAACGGCTTGTGACTCCGTCACAGCTCGCCTAAAGGCGAGAAGTTTAGCATTATGTTTTGTCATCTGCTGAACCAGTACCACCTGAATTCCTGCCGCAGGCAAGCTGCGCCGGAGGCGAGAAGATCAGCATTATGTTTTGTCATCTGCTGAACCAGTACCACCTGAATTCTTGCCGCAGGCAAGCTGCGCCGGAGGCGAGAAGATCAGCATTATGTTTTGTCATCTGCTGAACCAGTACCACCCAAATTCTTGCCGCAGGCAAGCTGCGCCGGAGGCGAGAAGTTTAGCATTATGTTTTGTCATCTGCTGAACCAGTACCACCCAAATTCTTGCCGCAGGCAAGCTGCGCCGGAGGCGCAAGCCATCAATAGCCACAACGATTTTAGTTGTTTGCGCGCCGGAGGCGCAGCCCGTTTCGTCAGAAAACATCACCCAGGTGTTGATCAGAAACGGTTTTCCCCGTCTAACGAGGAAAACGTTTTCCCATGAAACCCAACACATACAGTCAAATCTACATCCAGCTTGTCTTCGCAGTATCTTGTAGAAGAGCTCTCATCATGCCTCATCAAAAAGAAGCATTACACAAATTCATTACTGGCGTAATTACCAAAAGAGGCCAAAAGCTTTATGCAATCCACGCAATGCCAGATCATATCCATATACTGGTAAGTATTAGCCCCAGTATTAAAATTTCAGATTTAGTCAGGGATATTAAAACGACATCATCCCAGTACATTCGAAAGCATCATAGTGGCAACCATAATTTCAAATGGCAGAATGGCTATGGAGCATTTAGTTATAGTAAATCTCATCTTGACCGAGTAATTAGATATATCCAGAATCAGGAAAAACATCATGCACAGAAGTCATTCAAAAAAGAGTATACCACCCTATTAAAAAAATTTGAAATCCCCTTTGAGGATGCCTATTTGTTTAAGTTTGTTGAAAATAATTAAAGCCAATGGGTTCCATATGTGCGAAAATTAACAGGCTGCACCTCCGGTTCGCTTACTTTGTGTGTATCACAAATTTCCTACGGACGGCATATGCCTCCGGCACAGCTCGCCTAAAGGCGAGAAGCTTAGCATCATTTTCATGACATACGACCCAAATTCTTACCGATAGGCAAGCTGCGCCGGAGGCGCAAGCCATCAATAGCCACAACGATTTTAGTTGTTTGCGCGCCGGAGGCGCAGCCCGTTATTGTCCCAACAAACCCATCAATTAATCATTCAAATATTTACCCCCACAAATGAACCCAACCTACGCTACCGCCCAGAAACGTCTTGAAGCATATTATGACCCAGGCGAATCAAAAGCGACGCTTCAGCTATTAGTAGAAGACTTGCTTGGGCTGAACTGGAGCCGTGTGGCGATGGGCTTGCAGCCTTTGGCTGACGAGGATGCGACCAAGCTTGTGGACGCAGTAGAGCGTATTATCGCAGGCGAACCGCCTCAACATCTAACAGGAATTGCCTGGTTCTATGGCAGAGCTTTTCAGGTAGATAATCGTGTGCTCATTCCGAGGCCCGAAACAGAGGAACTCGTGGCTTGGGTTTTGTCAAAAATGAAGGATCAAGCCTGGCGCATTTTGGACATTGGAACGGGCAGTGGTTGTATTCCGATCAGCCTTGCGCTGGAAGCACCGGAGGCGCAGCTTGCTGCGATCGATCTCAGCAAGGAAGCGTTACAAGTCGCATCCCAAAACGCCGAAAAGCTGGAAGCAAAAGTCTCCTTTTCGCAACATGATATTCTGAATTTCCAGCCTACAGCATTCACTCAACTAGACTGCATCGTCAGTAATCCGCCGTATGTTCCGCAAGGAGAGTTTGGAGAAATGTCAGCGCGTGTGCGCGATCATGAACCGCGCATGGCGCTTTTTGTACCTGACGAAGATCCGCTTCGATTTTATGAGGCACTCGCCAAAGCTGGCAATGTCTGGCTTAAACCTGGTGGTCATCTTTTCTGTGAGATCCACGCTGACTATGGAAAAGAAACAGTAGCGCTTTTTGAAAACCAGGGATATAAAGAGGTTTTTTTACAAAAAGATATGCAGCAACGAGATAGAATGGTGCATGCGGTGAGGGATATGAGGTGAAAAACAATTGTAATTAGGATCCTGAGTGTCACTTCTTACCTTACTGGAGATACGACATCAGATTATTAAAAAGAATCCCAGTCAGTAGAATGTCTTGCCAGAGACCTTCCACCAAACTCGTCGAACGGCGAAAATTGGGTTTCGTATTGATTGAGGTTAATTTGGCACCCAATCATCATGGCAGACACCTTATTTTTCATTCCAGACATCAGCGGCTTTACCGAGTTTGTACACCAAACTGAAGTAAGGCATAGCCACCATATTGTGGGGGAGTTACTGGAGTTGATCATCGATCAGGACCAACTTGGTCTTGTTGCTGCTGAGATAGAAGGTGATGCGATCTTGTTTTATAAAAATAAGGATATTCCTAGCGCTGCTGCCATTATCCAGCAGGCGGAACGCATGTTCATGGCTTTTCATAAGCACCTCGCTTATTACAATCAGCGGCGTGTATGTGATTGCGGCGCTTGCCGCACGGCAAGCGGGCTGAGCCTCAAGATCGTCGTCCACCGTGGCGATGCTGAAATGCTTAAGGTCAAGCAATTTGTAAAGCCTTACGGCGGAGCAGTAATCGTAGCGCATCGCTTGCTCAAAAATGCAATCCCCAACGATGAATATGTCCTCATGACTGAGCCGGTGTATCAGCACTCAAGTTTACCAGAACTGAATAAGGAATTTCCTTGGGCACAGTTTACAGAAGGCAGCGATGCATATATGAATATCGGTGATACGCCTTATTGCTATATCCCTTTGGGAGGTTTGCACGAGCGCATTCCGATGCCTCCTCCCCCACCCTCATGGACCAAGACCGGTGCGCAGATCACTTCCAGCCAGGAAATCGCCTGTTCCTCGGAACATGTGTACCAGGTGTTAACAGATTTGGCGAGAAGGGCCGACTTTCAAAAAGGCGTACGCCGGATTGATCACAAAAAAGGAGAGGTCAATCGGGTAGGTGCGGAACACATTTGTATCCTCCCGGTGGGGCAAGCGACATTCGAAACGATCCGTGCACCGCAGCAATCACCAGGCACAAAAACCTATGCGGAGTCTACCGCGAGTGTTCCTTTTGTAAAAGAGTTCACTCAACTATTTTCGATATCGGATTGCGAAAAAGGTACCAAGGTCACCGTCAATGCATTCCTCCAGCCATCAAATTGGATAGGAAAAAGACTCATCCCTTTTTACAAAAAACAACTCTCTAAAGGCCTGGATGAGGTGCTTTTCGATTTAAAAGAGCTGTGTGAGCGGGAAGCTGAGTTGATTAGCTGATTTGATGATTAGCTGATGAATGATTGGGTCATTAGATCATGAGTCATCATTGATTATATCGATTGGTTTTACATGGATTAAATACCCCAGGATATACCACCCTTTGTAGAGAAAAGGCATGCCTTTTCTCTACCTTTGCCCCAGGGGATAAATCCCCGGGCAATAGTAGAAGAAAAAGACGCTAAAGCGTCGAGAACATGAGTGCTTCTTTGCCCCAAATGATAAATCATCGAGCAATAGTGGAAGAAAAAGGCGCTAAAGCGTTGAGAATTTGAGTGCTTCTTTACCCCAGATGATAAATCATCGGGCAATAGTGGAAGAAAAAGACGCTAAAGCGCCGAGAATTTGAGCGCTTCTTTGCTGAGGCGGAGCCGAAGCACTACTGCTCGTAAAGGGGAATTTGCTCGTACTCGAGTTCTTTTCCGCTGCGCAGTTCTTCAACAAGCTGGTCAGCTTTTTCTGTTGTGAGCTTGTGGCGGTAACGACGGTTGGTTACCTGGCATACCGGAGCGGTATCGCATGCACCAAGGCACTCGGCTGCGCGCACCCAAATATCGCCTTCGGCGGCATGGCCGTTATCATCGACCTTGAGACTCGTCTTCAGGTGGTCGAGCACCTCAGGGCCTCCTACTACGCTACACGAAAAACAGGTACACACCTCGATCAGATGCTTTGGTACCGGCTTTTTGAAATACATGGTGTAAAATGAAGCAACTCCATAGACCTGGCTATAAGGCATATCGACAGTCTTAGCGACGAGCTTCATCGCATCTTCTGATAACCAGCCAAACTTTTCCTGAGCAATCCAAAGTGCAGGCATTACCGCTGACTTGCGATCAGGGTACTTAGCGATGTGGCGCTTGATTTCAGCGATTTCTTCGGTAGAAAAAGTATAGTCCATTCTGAGTTGTGGGTTTTGAGTTGTGGGTTTTGAGTTATGAGCTTCACATTGAAATGAACACAAAACTCTAAACGCCTAACACCAAACATAGTATCATTGCGAGGATAAAATTAGGCATTAAATAGAAAAACCCTCGCACAGTGCGAAGGTTTTTAATTTTTTTTAAAAAAATGATTATCGTGTTCGTTTTTGCGAGGCAGGGGCGTTTTGCAAAACGCCCCTACAAATCGTGATAATCATTAATGTTCCTACACAAAAGACTTTTGGTGTAGGCCACATTCGGTTTTGGCTTTGTTGGCCCAGCGTCCGTTGCGGCCTGTACCTTTAGCGGTACAATGCAGACAACCGACAGAGCCGTAGCCTTTCGCTTCAAGTGGATGAGCCGGCAGCTCATAAATAAGCTTGTAGGCCTCCGCTTCTTCAAGCGTCATGTCAATAAAGGGGTAAACCTTCACGATATCGCCATGATTTTCAAAAATCGGACGATTTCGTCGTTTTGGGTCAGCGCCACCGACCATTCCTGAAATCCACACATCGTGGCTTTGTTTCAGCTTTTGGACGGGACGTACTTTGTTTACATAACAACAAAAGTCGGGATCACTATCCCAGGCACGTTGTTGTCGGGTAAGACCATTGAGGTTACCATCAGGTGTAACGGTTGTTACAGCAAGTCCTAATTCCTTGGTTAGCTTTTCAGCGTATTGCCAGGTTTCGGGAAAATGGTAGGTAGTGTCGATAAAGTGAACTGGATGTTTCGGCTTTACCTGTTGGAGCATATGAAGTAGCATGACTGATGTCGTTCCAAAAGAGGAGGTCACCAGTACCCTGTCAAAATCACGAAAAACGCGCTCCAGGCGTTCTTTGTAATCCGCTTGCGCATACGAGGCGCACAGGGATTTTAGATCGTAAGTCATATGATTACGAGTTTAAAGGGTTAATAAAGTCACCGATATGTCAAAGACCTTCATGGAGGTGCGACGCAAATGTACGGAAATGCTTTGGATGGGTTAATTTGGAAGACGAGTACATGAGATCACCGTGCAGAGTAGAGAAATTTGAAGGAAAGACACTTTCTCATTATCTACTATGATCTTTGAAGCCAAAATAGATGTATTGCCTTGACCTCTGGTATTTCTACTCTGCATTCGGATCTCATGTACTCATTTTCTTAATCCACTCGAAGGAACTGAGTAGCAGTGTTTCCATTGCGTAGCACTTCATACATCGGGTAGCACTGTATGGGATTTAGGGTAAAATGGCCACTGAATCGCGGTTCGAGTTTGAGTCTAAAGAGTTTTGTACCTGGATATAAGCGATCGAAGTAAATGATCAGACGATCCTTCTGGTACTCGCGGTGCGCTTCGCCTCGCATACGCGCGGGCTTCTCCGCCCAAAAGCAATTTGCCGGAATAGGAATCTCCAGCGCAACCTCACTAGCAAACTCCTTCACCTTAAGAATCACATTCAATTCCAAAGCCACTCCGGCTTGCACGGTGTCCACTAACTTATCATGCTGAAACCAGCGGCGACGAATATCAAATATGCTATCAGCGCGCGGCGGATTCGCCTCCCAATACTCCTGCACAAGGCTCACCGTCAGCGGCCCAAGTCCTGTCTTGCGGATATTGAGATCGCCGGTTTGAGCTAGGTCTATTTTGGTACGAAAAGGAAAATCAGTGATCGGTTCTTCCATTCCTGGTATCACGACACGAGTTTCCTGAGCGCGATCTTTGGGGAGTTTTTGGAGAAATTCAGGAACGAGCACAGCGAGCATCTTTGCAGTTTGGAAGGTATTATAGCGGTAGCTGGCAAGCTCATCTAGCATGAGTTTTCGGCGCGGAAGGCTACACTTGAGCGTGTCATTTTCTCTAGTCAACTCATACGCCAGCAAGCGCATATCCACGCTTGAGCCATACCAGCGCCAGCCATAATGATTAAAATCGGTGCTATCGATTTCGGCAAAAAGTGAATCCGACTTCCAGGGCAGATCAAGCGTCTTCTGCAATTTAGCGCGCAGCATGCGCTGCCAGAGCGTCGAGTATACCGAATCAGGGATGGTCTGTAGCATCGGAGCGACATTCATATCGTCCGCCGTTTCGGCGAGGTGCTGCATAAGACTCAGTCGCTTGGCAAGGGATAGCTTATCCATGCGATCGATCAGATACTGCTCGCCTTGCTGAATCACCTCTTGCGGCACATCGCAGTCAGCAAGTGCTTCGACCACATGCAAGGTAATCCATAAGCGTGGGCTGCCACCGGGCCACCAGCCCCAGCTACCGTCATCATTTTGGGACTTTACCAACCGACTTGCAAGCTTTTTTATCATCGCCTCCTCTTCAAATTTTCTTCCCAGACTATCAAACACAGTCCGCTTGAGTAAAAGCGCTTTAAGCTTCGAGGCCGTCTGCTCATTACAGGCATGCGGATAGTCTTTGAGATGATCAAGCTGCTCCAGCAGCATGTCGAGGGGCGAGTTACTGATGAGCAAATCGCAGGTGCTGTCTGCGCCAGCAACGAGCGAAAACCGATGCGTACTATCACCTTCCAGATAGGCCATCGTTCCCAAGCGACGCTGCATGCCCACAGGCAAGACTGGAATCTCTCGGCGTTCACCGTCTCCCTGTCCTGCCCCTTTTTCCACTTCATAGGTAATGGAAAGCGTATCATTCGCAGCCTCCAGACGAAAGGTATCTGCATGCACCTTGTCAAGGCTGCCGCTCCAGTTAGAGACGACATCTCCATCACGGCGAAAAGCCGTTTGCACCTGCATCGCTGAGTCGGTATAGTTGAGGGCGCGACCGCGAATATCGACGGCATCGCCTGCGAGCAGGAAGCGTGGCACCGTCAGTTTGCCAGCGAGTGCTTGTACGCTTTTGATCTGGCCTTTGACGATGGCCATGCGGCCGTCGGCCGCAGTGGCAAGCGCGTAGCTATTCCACGCCGTGAGCGCGCTCGGCATGACCGCGCGAAAGCGGGCTTCGCCATTCGCATCGGTGCGCAGCAGCGGCTGCCAGTACGCCCAGTCGCGCCAGTCGTCGCGAATGCGAAAGTCAGGAATAAGCCCTTGCGCTCCTTCAAATGTACCAAATTCAGCCGGCGTGCCACCCGTTACGACTTCGAGATTTGCTATCGCTGATTGCGGGAGATTGACGCCTCCACGGACTTTTTGACCATCGACGAAGTAGGCGGTGGCACCACGCACAGTGAGGCGAGCGCCGCGTATGCGGGGATTGGTTTCGTCAGAGGCTTGCACGCCAGGAGCAAGGGCTACCATCGAATTGACATCGCGTGTGCCGATGGCGGTGAGTTCGCGATTGCTGAGCTGAACCCCTTGCACTTGGTCTTTTTCGAAAGGGGGATTTTTAAAATTAGAGATCATGACTTCTTGTCCTGAACTCGAATAAAGGATCTTTGTGCCTGTGCTTGGAAGAAACTGAAAATCCAACCAACGGACAGAACCAGGAAGAATGGCTAGTGGAACCTTTCCTTCCATTCCACCATACTTGATTGTAGCAATATAGTATCCTGGTTCTATTGGGCTTATACGCAATCGCCCTTCATAATCAGCTCCAGCGCCCGGCTTGAATGCGCCCGACTCATCATATAATAAATCAATTGGAAAGGAAGCCGCATCCCCTATTTCATCACTGATAATTCCCGATAAAGTTCCATCCGGAGAGTTAGATTCCCAGTAGTAATCAAAGTTCACAAGGCCATTTCCAACAGTATCTTCAGAAATCGTGTAGTGGTGCCTATGTGGCATAATTCTAAAATACGCTAAACTCCGGCTCCCTAGCCGCATAGACAAATGGGTAGAACGACCAGCTCCTATATACACATCAAGCTCTACTTCTTCATTTGCTTGATAAAGAACATGCACCCTGTATAAACCCGGCTTAATATTAGTTGCGACATAATTGC
>JBGCFB010000290.1:0-6429 GCA_045106685.1 Bacteroidia bacterium
AATAGTGAAACGGGGCTTAAAGGTATTGCTGAACTTCGGGAGGTTTTTAATTTATACCAACACTTACCTCATTTCAAAGGCACGGTTGAGTTCGATCTCACCCTCGCACGTGGTCTGAGTTACTACACAGGGTTTATTACTGAAGTCGTGACTAATGAGACCAAGATGGGGTCTATTGGCGGTGGTGGCCGCTACGATAACCTCACAGGCGTTTTTGGTCGTCCTGGATTATCGGGAGTTGGAATTTCCTTCGGGGCTGCACGCATTTATGATGTCCTAGATGCTTTGGGAAGATTTGAACACATCTCTCCAGCTGTAAGCAAGGTGCTGCTCATCAATTTTGGAGAGAAGACACTCCCTACAGCACTTGCGATGCTGAAGCAACTTCGCGAAGCCGACATTGCCTCTGAACTATATCCTCAGGCCGCCAAGATGAAAAAGCAATTTTCATACGCTGATAAGAATAAAATTCCATTCACCTTGGTTATAGGAGAAGATGAGGCAGCTTCAGGAAGCTACCAGTTAAAGAATATGGAAAGTGGAGAACAGGAAAGCCTTTCCCCTCAGACAATTATTCAGCGCTTACAATAGTACATTATGCAGCTGCTGCTCGTGGACTGACATCGTATAGGTTGCCATTTGGTAGTCCTAGCAAAGTAAATAAACAATGGGGCGAAGTGTACTTAAGCATACCATTAAGGTTTTCTAGCTCTAGCTTATCTGCCTTTTTGAGTATATTCCGAACTAATGTATTCAAGTGTTTTCGATAAAAGAAGAATAATTTTAATTCAGGAGTTTGACCATTATTACTAACGGCAAAGGTGATCTGTTCTAATGGAACGTGAAGACTTACTTCAATAATTTGTCCACGATATTCCGTCCTGAAGCAGACTTCAGGAAGATCATCGAGGGAATCGTTCATTAAAGCATCGCGTGGGTTTAGTTCAACCCAGTTAGCACGCATTAACAGACTACGGAATATTACAAGAGACGAATCGAATTGGGGGGCTGTATGACCCATAATTTCTTGTGTACAGGCTTTAATTAGGTGGGAAAAAAGGAATGCCTGATTCACAAGAGCAAATACCACACCGAAGGCGCGATAAATCAAAATTAGGAAATACTTCTCATTATTTTACTTTTTGGTTGTAATAATTTAATATAAATTCGACTAATCCTTAAAAGCGGGTCATTTACCCTCAATAAACTGCAACCTATGTCTAATCAATACCAGCGAGAGCGTGATGACCACGAAATCGAAGTTCAAGAGTACGAAGTCCTGGATGGCCCTTTTACAGAAGTCCCCGAAAAAGTAGCAAACAGAACGAGGACACGTAACGAAGAAAACACTGAAGGAAAGCCGGCACGCAAAAATAAGCACGGTTGGGCGTTTTTCCTTTGTTCGCTGTTCATAGGTCTTGGGATTACAGCGACAACTGAAGCCCCAATAGGTTTATTCGGAGGCCTTGGAGTAGGTTTTCTCTTTTTTGTTGACCCTATTTATCAGCGCGTGATGGACTTGTTTGAGTAAATCCGTTCTACTCGCGTATCTTCGCCCCATGCTACGGGCAGAAAACATTCATAAACGATATGGTAATCTCGAGGTACTCCGCGGAGTAAGCCTTGAAGTTTTTCCTGGAGAAGTCGCTGCGCTGGTAGGTGCTTCTGGTGCAGGGAAGAGTACATTGTTGCATATTTTAGGAACGCTGGACAACCCAGACGCTGGCACTGTATACTTTCAAAACAGTGCTATCTCGGAGCAATCTGAAAAGGCGAAAGCGCTATTTAGAAACAAATCACTGGGCTTTGTCTTCCAGTTTCACCACCTTCTTCCTGAATTTACCGCACTGGAAAATGTGTGCATGCCTGCCTACATACAAGGCGGAAGCCGCAGCGTATTAGAAAAGCGTGGAGAAGAATTGCTCGACAGACTAGGACTCTCTGACCGCCTGGATCATAAACCTTCTCAACTAAGTGGTGGCGAGCAGCAGCGCGTATCGGTGGCACGAGCCCTTATGAATGAGCCTCAGATCATCCTTGCCGATGAGCCCACCGGCAACCTTGATACGGTAGCCTCAGATCGACTATTCAACCTGATGCTTGAACTAGCACAGGACACTGGCGTGGGTTTCCTCATGGTAACCCATGATCGCGAATTGGCTTCGCGTACCCATCGTCTGCACACGATGCGTGATGGCATGAATGTAGCTTCGGCTACGCCTCAGCAATAAAAAGCTTCTCGCTGCGCGTGAAGCAATGAAGCGCACCGCCCTAAGAAAAATAGCTTTAGCATAAATATTTTTTATTATTGCCCGAGGATTTATCCTCAGGGCAAAAGAAATGAATATCAACAAACCCACGGCCTATATAGACAGCGCCCAGATGGCGCTTTTTCGCATGCTTTTTGGCTTTTTATTAGCTGCAGAGACAGGCGGGGCGATTCTTACAGGATGGGTGAGGCGAGGACTGGTAGAGCCTGATTTTACCTTTACTTTTATTGGATTTGAATGGCTACGGATATTTAACGGGCCTTTTATGTATGGCTGGTTTGCAGTTATGGCATTGCTGGGGATCGCTGTAATGCTCGGTTGGCGCTACCGATTGAGTCTTGGCTTTTTCACTTTCATGTGGACGATCAGCTATCTGATGCAGAAGTCGCATTACAATAATCACTACTATTTGTTGATTCTGTTGTGCTTGCTGATGCTTCTGGTACCAGCGCACTCCTGGGCGTCTTTGGACGCGCGGCGTGATGCCCGTATCAGAGCGCTTGCCATTCCAGCCTGGACACGTGACATCATTATCTTACTGCTGGGCATCGTGTACACTTATGCAGCGATTGCTAAAGTACAGACCGATTGGTTAAGCGGGGACAATACGGCAATGTGGTTTAATGCCAAAAAGGGCATGCCGATTATTGGCTCAATCCTAACGATTAGCTGGCTACCGAAATTTGTGGCTTGGGCCGGATTTCTCTTCGACTTACTGATCATACCACTTCTACTATGGCGACCTACCCGCTGGTTAGCAGTTGGTTTTGCTATTGTGTTCCACATATTCAATGCAGCCGTTTTCCATATTGGCATATTTCCATTTCTTATGCTGGGGACGCTGTTTCTCTTTTTTCCCTCTGGAAAAATACGGGAGCGCTTTTTCCCCAAAAAACCAAAAGCTGATATCAATACCATCGTCAGTCCAATAGGAAAATGGACAATACCTTTGGCGCTCTTCTTTTTGGTACAACTCACCTTACCCTTACGCCATCATCTTCTCCCAGGAGATGTAAACTGGACCGAGGAAGGGCATCGTATGGCCTGGAGAATGATGCTTCGCTACAAGCATAGCAAAGGCACTGTTTACGCAACGATCGACAACGGACCTCGCATAAAGGTTCCTCACACCGACCACCTGAGCCGCTCTCAGGCTCGCAAGCTATTTACGCACCCAGACATCGCTTGGCAGTATGTACAGTGGTTAAAACAAAACGCAGACACCCTTTTCCCGGAAAAAGAAGCAGGACAGGTACTAGCAGTTTATTTTGACAGTAAAGTCGCGCTAAATGGTCATACATATAAGCCCCTGATTGATCCAGAAGTAGATATGACTCAGGCGAAGTGGTCTATGTGGAAACGTAGTCCGTGGATATTAGACTAGTGATGAAGGAATGAAATCACCAACCCTTCTGAAAATAGCCTCATAGGAATTGACAGTTACAGATTAGTGCCTTCGTCACTAATAAAAAAAGGCGAATGCTGATTTCATCAACATTCGCCTTTATATTTTTGATTGTTAGTAATCTTACTCGTCTCCGTAACGAATTTTCGTTACTCGGAACTCCGTACGACGGTTAACCTGGCCATCTTCCGGAGATACTTCCGGGCTAATAAGCGGCTGGCGCTTACCATAGCCATAATAGGTAATACGGGTAGGGTTGATTCCTTTGAATACCAAATACTTGGCAGCAGAAAGCGCACGGCGATCAGAAAGGCGATCATTGTATGAATTAGAACCATATGAGTCCGTGTGAGAACCCATTTGAACAGAAATCTCGGGGTTCTTTAGCAGAACATCCACAAGTGTATCTAACTGGACAATCGCATCAGGTCGCAGGTATGACTTATCAAAGTCATAATAGATATTCTGCAATACGATAGGAAGGCGCAGGATAATCGGATCGAGTTCGATATCAATATTACGCTCCAGGTCAGCACTTTCAGATGGAGTCGCTACAGTAATTTCATTTGCAAAATACTCAAGAGCATTTCCCAAAATACGGTAGGTTCTATCTGCTTCGAGCTCGAAGTTATAGCGCGCTGATTGGTCTGTTTCAAATGTATCAAGTACAACAAGACCACCTGCAGTAGCTTCATATAGAATAGCAATCGCAAATGGAATAGGCTGCTTGGTATTCGCATCGCGAATAATACCGTGAAGGCTAATAGCAGGAATCTCTACAGGGTAGAAAATTTCGCGTGCCCAGTAGATGTCAATGTCACCTGTGCCGCCTGGGCGGTTAGAGGCAAATAACACTGTTGAGTCTTCGCTAATCGCCATTGGGCTATACTCGTCATATGTTGAGTTGAGCGGCTTACCGAGGTTTACCGGATCAGTCCAATTTCCAATCTGACCTTCAGCTTTGAACAAATCTTGTCCACCAAAGCTCACATGTCCATTAGAAGAGAAAAACAGCGTTCCGCCATTATCACTTAGGAAAGGAGTAACCTCGTCAAAAGGCGTATTGACAATCGGACCAGCATTGATCGGTTCTGACCAACCACTCCCTACACGACGTGCAAACCAAATATCCATTCCACCTTGTCCGCCTGGGCGATCAGATGAGAAGAAGATGGTTCTTCCATCCTTTGATACATAAGGGTGTGCATCGTAGGTAGGACGTTTTTTAGTTTTGCCTTTGCTGTTCACAACAACATCGGCATAGCCATTTACACGCTCAACTTTATTGGGCTTACTCCATCCTTCACGACGCAAATCATATGCCGTCTGATAAATAGAGTTGTTGCCACGCTTTTCGTTGAAAATGGTGTAGTACATCGTGCGGCCATCACCTGTAAGCGTTGAAGCTCCATCATTAAACTTGGTATTGACAGGCTTACCGATATTCGTAACCTCCTGACCGAAGGTACTATCATCTTCCATCACCACAGTGTATAGATCAGAGTGAGCGGGCTGCCCAAGCTTTCCATACGGCTTATTACGCTTCCGTGCAGGGCGGTGAGACGTAAACACGATGTATTGATCTGGCCCACCTCTTGAAAGAAGAGAAGGCATGATATCGATGTTTGGAGAGTTGAAAGACGCTTCTCCTACGCGGTAGGCAGGGCGGTCTTGTGAAGTACTCTCAATAAGGTCACAACCTTTTTGCTCAAGCTCAGCTCGGCTCAGGAAATCGTCACGGGTTTTGTGACGACGGATAAACTCATTGAAAGATTCCTTGGCCTTACGGCAGTTACCAAGGATTTTGTATACAATACCGATCTGAAAGTATACCGTATCGTTGCGTGAAGGAGCTATCTCCGACGCTTTACGGTAATACTGCAACGACTGGCGATAATCTTCTTTGACGAAGTTCATCTGACCGAGTCGGAATGCGGCAGTGTAATTAGAAGGTTCGCTGGCAAGAACATCCTTATATAAAGGAATGGCTCGCTCATAGTCGACAGCCTGATAAAAAGCATTGGCTTTACGCTCAGCCTTACTTGGAGTTTGGGCCCACCCAAATACCGGAGCGAAAAATATACAAGCTAGTACAAGGATGACCGGCAATCGAGGGGAGGAAATAGCACTCATGTGTATCTCAAATTGATTCGTGATCGTGGAATTTTTAGCGGAATGCACTGATTTTAACAAACTTAGGAAAATTTAAACTATCGGCTCAATTTTTCCTTTTTTAAAAATGCAGGAAAAATTGAGCCGCAAAGTTACCATTTACTTTTTCTTCTTAGCCTTTTTCTTCTTGGCTTTGTATTGCTTTTTAGCCTTTTTCTTGGCTTTGTCGTCTTTTTTCTTGGCTTTTTCAGCTGCTTTGGCGGCTTTATCCTTTTTAGGAGCCTTTTCCTTTTTGCCTTTTGAGCCTTTTTCTTTCTTAGCGCCCTTCTCCTTTTTGGCCTTAGGTTCTTTCACCTTCTTGCCGCGCTTCTTTTTCTTGCCTTCATCACCAGGCCCATCTAACTGGGAACCTGCCGCGGCTGGTGCAGCAGCTGGTTGAGCATATTTCGGCCCATTTGGGTTGTTTTTAATATTATCCCCACCAGGAGTAACATTAGGCCCAGGAGCAGGGAAGCGATACGTAAGTACAATCTCATGCGAAGAAGCATCACCGTTTGCATTCAAGCCTGAGATATTAAGATCATAGCTATATCCAAAGAAAAGCTCTTCACTTACATCAAAGCCAAGGATACCTCCAAATGA
>JBGCFB010000291.1:0-5591 GCA_045106685.1 Bacteroidia bacterium
GTTGTGTGGTGAAGTAGCCAATGTATGATGAACAATTCTTAATGAATAATGGGGAGCATCTGTTTAAGGTGCTCCCCATTATTCATTGTACAATTAAAAATTGTTCATCAGCCTACTCTTCAATCTCTTTCGCTTCCTCAAGAATGTAGTTCAGCTCGTCAATATTTGAGTCATTGAGGCGAAGGGTTCCTTTGAAGGTGACCCACTCATCGGTTTGGAAGCGGCGTTCGCCTTCGGCGAGATTGAGTTGCACCACAGATTCGGGGCCGGCAGCTCCACAGAAGAAGCATGATGCCAGCGGATTGGCAGACAGTACATATACATTGCTATCCGCTGCCGCCGAGATGACAAAACCGGCAAGCGTAATATCTTGCTCGGAAAGCGCTTTGACGCGGTCTCCAAATTTAGGGTAAAGCAAATAGCTCTTTACCTCTTCATAAAAACGATCCTCAAACTCTACGTCCGATAGATCAATCCAGCTAATGGCGATATATCCTGGCACAATAGAGGCTGTACCTTGATCATACGCAGCTCTGATAGAGTCAATTCCGTTTGCAACCTGAATAGTCGTAGGATCTTCAGGAGCCTGAGGTGATGTGTTACTTTCTGTACATGCTGTCAGAAGTAACGAAATGATAATGATGCTGAGGAAAAGTGCCTTATTCATTACAGGAGAATAGTTCAGGGTTATGAGTTTCGGGTTTTGGGTTCAATCAGCAGTTGAAAAGTTTAGACAAAAAGAACTCAAAACTTTTAACCCAAAACACAAAACATGTTTATCTAATTAGATACGAGTTTTGCTTGTTCCAATACGAATGTTAATCCGTCCGGATCAGTTTGGAGACGCAAGATACCTACAAATTCTCGTACTTCATCTGCGCTAAGTGAGAGAGGCTTTTTAACCTGCAAACTCATAACCGACTCTTTGCCAGCTCCGCCACAAAAAAAGCATGAACTAAAAGGAAACGCAGATAGCGCCCAATCCCAGCCATCGACATCCAGTGGAATGAGATAACCTTTTATACGGACCTTTTTTCCATCCAAAGCCTTAACCTGATCTGGAAATACTGGCGCGCCTTCAAAATCAAACTGATCGGGACGTGGAGTGTATTCGTATGTCGTAGATTCTAAAATCTTCCAATCTATAAGCTGCTGGCTATGTGCGGATTGGCCAAGTAGAAGAGCTAATATGAAGATGGAAAATCGCATTCAAAGCTTATAACGGAAAAATTCAGATTTTGATCAAAGTTGTGACTAAAAAGTAAAAGTCTCTCTAAAGGCTGTATGAAGGTTCCTATTTGGAGTTTTCTTTCATACTTTCGCATAACCAATAAGTTTTCACACACTAAAATCCTCAACAAATAATGGGACTTTTCGATTTTATCAAAAACGCCGGAGCTAAGATTTTCGGTAACAAAGAAGCAGAAGAAGCTAAAAAGCAGCTTGAAGCTGAAAAAAAAGAAGCACATGGCCGTGCCGTAACTGAGCGTATCGCTGAAGATTACGTGCGTAGCATGGGCCTTGACGTACAAGACCTTGACATCACGATTGAAGACATGGTTGCTCCTGGAGCAATGGACGCAGTGGAGACAGCGCGTATTGCTGGACTCGCAGCTGATCAGGCAACCCGTGAGAAGGTAGTACTTGCAGTAGGAAATGTAAACGGTGTTAGCCGTGTATCAGACGAGATGGTCGTTAACGATCCTGAGCCTGAAGCACAGTTTCACACTGTAGTAAGCGGAGATACTCTCGGCAAAATCGCTAAGTCATTCTATGGTGATCCGATGAAGTACCCTGAGATCTTCGAAGCAAATAAGCCTATGCTTAAGAGCCCGGATTTGATCTATCCTGGTCAGGTTCTACGTATCCCTCACTTGGGAGAGTAAGCCAGGAGTTGAAAGTTCATAGTAGAAAATTGAAAGTGTAAAGTTTTCCATTTTTAATTTTCTACTATGCACTTTCTACTAAAAAACGCGCTGTTCCGTCTGGAGCAGCGCGTTTTTTTATATGTGTGAATGACGAGTTGAAAAGGGCTAAAACTTCAGCTTCGTATCAGAATTGGTTGGCTTATGCCAAGCGTCTGAAGTGGTGCGTTCAATCGTGGTGACACGGCCTTTGGTCGGCTTCTGAAGGTGGTCCGCCGGATCAGGACCTACGCCGACATAGTAACGCTTCTTGTATCGTTGATACACGTGAAAGTTGTCAAAAAGGACTTCTGATCCGCCGGTGCGAAGCGAAACATAGCTTCCCAGCTTCAGTGGAATCCGATCATCCTGCCATGCAATCGCCAAACGATTATCGAGGTAAACGCTTATTTTACCCACGATTGGATCGTACATGACTTTGACATCAATCCATGTCCCTGGATTAATATTAATCGTTGTCGTACGCTTCTTCACAAGCTCGTTATCAGTAGAACGATAGATCTCGGCTTTGTCAGCTTCGCCGTTTTTGTTCCTAAACCAAACCAGATACGAATCACCCCGGTTGGTTGCTTCTCCATCATTTGCAAAGAAGTGAAGACCAAATCGTGCGTTTTCATTTCTGCTTTGAACCAGCGTTTTGAAGTGGTACAAATACGTCGTTGTACTCACTTGCTTTACCTCGCGATACAGATTGCCATTTCCGACAGTCGCATCAGTCTGCACCATGTGGCCAAACTTATCGATTTGCCAATTTCCGACATACGATTTCCAGTCGCGTTGTCTTTTTCCAAAATCATCATACACAAAACCCTGACTGCCATTGGATTGCCATTCGCCGTTTTGCTCGTTTGCTACCACAAAAAACTGGTCGGAAATTCCCGCTTTTTTTGCTAGCTCTATAATGAAGTCATTTGAGTATTCATTTCGAAGCCAAACTCCCTTACTTGGGATAGAAGACAAAACGGGCTTATCGGCTCCGCCACGATAGGTGCCAACAGTATTGTCTGGTGGAGGTGGCGTCGTATTCGTTGTCGTAGGTTTGGTTCCTCCAGCAGGCTTGGTTCCACCAGATGGCTTGGAGCCACCAGTGGAGGTCGTTGAGCCAGTATTGGGCTTGTCCGTTGTGTTTGGCTTGTCTGGTTTTGTCGGAGGTTTTGGGTCGTTCGTCGCGGTTGAATTGTCATCGCCTTTAAGAATGATCGTTTCGCCATCACTTGCCGAAGACCAGTAAAGCCTATCGCGCACATCAGCCATGATGGTTCTGACTTTTAGCGCAGGACTTTTGTCGTTTTTGCTATACTCAGGCACGTCAGCACTTTTCTTTCCTACGGTCACCTTGGTATCGCTTCCGCTGCGGCGCTTCATGACCTCAAATACATCAAACTCTACGACCGCATTACCGGTGCGTAATGACACGTATTCGCCTCGCTGAATTGGATTCGGATCAACCCAGGCAAGTGCAAACTTATTATTCAAATAAGCTTCCATGCGACCTTTAGAAGGATTGTAAACCACTTTGAGGTCATAGCTTTGACCAGGTTTGAAGGTTACCGCCTGGCGCTCCTTCATTTCTACTTTATCATCGGTTACTTTATAGAACTCAAGGTAGTCAGCAGTGCTTCCATCACGCGCCCAGATGAAGTATCCATTGCCGCGGTTGGGGAGTTTATTGTCGTCTGCGAAAAAGTGGAACCCTGCTCGTTTGTTAGGATTATTTCCACTCATGCGGATAACCGTATGATACAAATAAGTCGACCACTTCGTCTGAAGCACATCTGCATTGATAGCTGTATTTCCATTGCGATCATCGCGCTGGGTTAATCTGCCTGATTCAGTTTTCCATTTTCCTTCTCTGCTTTTCCAATCATCGTGTAATTTTTTACCAGAAAAATCGTCGTAGAAAAAGCCTTTTCCAGAACGCCCTCTAAAGCCAGAAGATGTCGGCACAAGTAAGCTGTAGAAAGGAACCTGGGTTCCTCTGCCCCGCATATTATACCCAAAGCTAAAGTCGTCACGATATACCTTTTCAAGCAATGGACTTACCTGGGGAGGAGAAGCCGGATAGTATAGTTCCGGTTTCAAAGGCCCCAGAGCATTGATATCGACATTGGTGGGTGGAGTAGGATCGGGCTTGACTGGATCAACCACCGGATCAGGTACAGCAATAGCACCACCTGCAGCAGCGCCACCCGTGGTCCATGATGCCGTCCATCCTTTATCTGTTCCTCGCTTTGTAGAGACAAATTGCAGGGTAAGTGCTGCGCGCGTCGATGTGATCGTTCGGGGTGACTTGGTACCTTCATAGGCCCCAATCAGCTCTGAGCTTGTTCCAGGCCCATCGAATATTTTCAGGATATCGCCTTCGGCGAGTGCGAACGATTTGAAGGTCAATTTGACCTTTTTGCCATTCTCAGGACGAATGCTGTAAACCCAGGCTTCTGAGTTTCCATAGCCAAAGGCGTCGCCGCCAGCATCGTTGAAGCGTCCACTATTAAATGGTACCGCCATAACGATGGGCTGTTGGCCAAGCTTGCTTATCGGCGGCGTTTGGAATTCGATTCCGGTAAGGGCAGAGGTGTCTCCTTTGACAACTGCTGAGAGTTGTGTTTGGTAGATTGCATCAGCCGCAAGGCCTGTGAGGTGGAGCTGTTCTGATGTTGTTTTATATGAAAGCCAGCGCTGGCTTCCGATGTTTCTTCGACGAAGATATACCAGATAGAAGTCTGGCTTCTTTACCTTGTCCCAGGCAAGTGTAGCGCCCAGTGGATACACAGCTCGTGAGGTGAAATTTGCCGGTGCAGCCGGTTTTTCTCCTTTTCGTTTAGACGTATAACTTGCTTTCCAGCCTGACTTGGTCGTAGCACAGTCGCTGCGAAATTCCATATAGATCGCTCCAGTTTGAGAAGTAATGGTCCCGGGTGAGCGCGTTCCAGCAAAACGACCAAGGTATTTTCCATTTCTGTCAGGGCCTTCCCATATATCGAGGTAGTCCCAATAAGTCTTGCCATCTGGCTTTTCTAATTCAAATGCTTCAAACTCCATCGTAAGTTCAGAGGCATTGTCTGGCTGGATGCGGATTCCGCGGTATTCCTGAAGGGTATATTCACCATTAGGACCACCGCTGTCATATACTTCCCCTTTTTTATCAGTAAAAGATTGCACAGGAAAGTCAGGATTTATTAGTCTAAAATAGCGGTTCCAATCCCAGTATGGACCCGGATCGATATGGTCGTTTCCTTTAAAGTGTTGGTGCCCTTTAATTTTGGTACAATTATCTCCCAAAACACGCACGCCCTTCGTCGCTGGTCCCTGGAACATTTGAAGCGGATTGATACCTCTTCTTTTGCAAATATCCCTCACCAATGCTGCGCTACTTTCATACATGGCAGAAGTATACCAGCTATAGCCTTCGTCGATAAAACCTTCGTGCTCAATGCCGATAGCGTTTGCATTATGGGTACGAACGTGATAGGCTTTGTCTCCTTCGCAGACCATCTGAGTCACCTGACCATCTAGCGCACGCACCACATAGTGGGCTGATACACGAGCTGCCGGATTCCTGAACCAGGAGATACAAGAAGCATATGAACCTTGAATGGTATGAATGGTAACGAACTCGATCTTGTCCTCGGCTTTTCGGCTACCGTAGTTTCGGGTATTAGCACC
>JBGCFB010000292.1:0-2667 GCA_045106685.1 Bacteroidia bacterium
GGTGAAACCTATTGCTCAAGTACCGTGTGTATGGACTGGAGTTTGGGAGAAGTGATGACTGAATCCTTTGCCGGGACCATTGTCCTGACCCAGGGCGTACTCCAGCCATATGAAGTGGTGACCTCCATGGACGCCTTGTCCTCCGAGTTTGGCTCCATTACAGTATTTCCCAATCCTACTACCGGTAGTTTGGCCATCAAGACAGAAAAAAGCGGAACCTTAACGGTGGAGCTTTTTGATATGAATGGAACATGCATGTTACACGAAAACTTTTCCACGACGACTAGCAGAATCGACTTATTGAATTTGCCGCTGGGGATTTACATTCTTCGGTTGTCTGACAATAAGCAAGCCGCTAGAAGTATGTTGGTCAAGAAGATTTAGATTAGCGCAATTGTCTTGAGCGGGCTATTCCTTTTATTGGGGGGTAGCCCTTTTTTGTTTGATCTTTATGGTATGAATAAAGATGAACAGATTCTGTCAAGCATCGAATCTTCGGAGATTGAAGCTGTACGTTCCATTATTATGGAGAGGGCTTCTATTTGGATGATTTGTGGTTTTGTCCAGGAGGCAAATTTGCTGTTGGAACTGTATTGGAATTTGGATGCTACAGTTGATCGAAACCATTTCTATGATGTTGGTGGACTGCAAATATTTTGGGAAATGTCGAATAATTACCCTTCTAACGTCCCTTATGAACTTTTGCCGATTAATGAAATAGAAAGCGAAAACTGGAGCAGGCACTTTGAACCACATTGGAAGGAAGGGCCTTTTTATCAGGATAGTATGAAAAGTAAACCGTTTGAGGAATGGCATGGAAAATACCTTTTCCTTCATTCTGTCGAACTGGCTTACGATGTTAGCTCGCCAACAAAAGAAGCTTCTAAAGACCTTCAAGTTGCCAGCCTGAATGGTGTTAAAAAGTACATCGAAACAGAAAGCCCTGTTGGTTATGATTTAATGAATGCTCTTATCTGTGCATCCATTTTGGCGGCTAGAAATAATCTGATTTTAGACGCACAGGAATTCCTGAAAACCTGGGTAGAAAATTTGCCTAAATATGGAGTAAATACATCGATAGCCTGGATTATGCGAGACGTATCCCTCGCAAAGATTCTCAAAGACGGCTTTTTAGCACAAACATTTAATCTAACTCAAAACGATTGTATTCAACAATTAGCGTTGATTAAAAAAAGCTTAAACAATAGATTTCAAGGTGGACCAAAACTCATTTTCGAAACACTGAGTTGGAGCGAATTGCTACGTGAATTGGCGAATCATGCGGTAAAGAGTGAGTATTTTGAAACTACGGAAGAGGTGGACTTCCTCAATTTGAATATGCAACCTGCAAGTTCAGAGGCCATTCAAAATTGTGAGGCGAGGTTAGGCGTAACGCTGCCTGTCGATTACAAAGACTTTCTTAAATCTTCGAATGGATTTCCAGCTTATACTTCTATGACCCCGACAATCTTGCCTATAGCGGATGTGGATTACCTCAGGAATGTGTACCCTGATATTATCGAGGACTATATTGGTATTTACCAGGAATCGAGTGAAGGAGTAGCGCGCAATTTTTCAAATAGTCTTCTTATAGGCGGGCTAGAAGAAGAGCAGCAACTACTTCTGGTTCAAAATGGGCACTCAGCGAATTGGGAGTGTTGGCTTTTTGCGAATTGGATTCCGGGAGAACATATTTATAGAAGCTTCCGATATTATATTGAATCAGAATTATTTGAATTGGAAGGCGAATCAGAAAAGGACGAATAGGACAATTTTACGGAAATTTATTTTCTAATTATCAACAGATTATGAATCTGTAGTGGGTCTCTTTTTATTGTCCAAGGCAACAACGCTCCAGCGGAGCGTAAGGTCGATAGCTTATTAATCATAAAGGTATTTCCGCTCCGGAGGAGCGGCCCTGGAAATGTGTCGCTCCTCCGGAGCTAAAACATGGAAAAATCATGATGATCTACCCACCTTAAGCTCCTCTGGAGCTTTCCATGACCAACCGCTCAATCATCCGATTATCCTCGCTATTCTGCACGTGCCGAGACTGGTCGAGGAGGACTGTACGCTTAAGGGAAGGAAGAAGCTTTTGCGCTCTTTTGATCATTTTTTTACCTGGAAAAAAGATGTCCTTCTGAGCAGCGATAAGGGTGATCGGCGTATTGATTTGCTGGGCCTCTTTTTTATGTAAAACGGGTAAAGGGCTGAAATCCATAGTAAAATGTGAAAACACTTTTGGGAGGAATTTTGCTGCGAAATCATCCTTTTCTGTGAACAACACCGAAAGGAATTTGTCAATAAACTTCGGATTCTGCTTGCGTATAAATCGTTTCATCGGGATGAGGACTTTGAATAATGCCTCGATCGGATTTCCGTTTACGATATAGGCTGGAGCAGCTAAAAAGGCCTCTTTTACACGTTTTTTATTGTGAATGAGCGTTTTTAAAATCACCAAACCACCAAAGGAAAAACCCGCCAACGTTGCTTCTTCAATGTCCAAACCCGCCATTACCTCATTCAGCCATACGCCGTAGGATTCGTCTTTCATGCTCAGCCTGGTTTCCGCGCTCTTGTTGGGCTGTGCGAGCACATCAACGGCAAATACCTGAAAGCGCTCACGCAAATGAGGATAGCATTTCAACGCAATGGGCGCACAGCCAT
>JBGCFB010000293.1:0-6541 GCA_045106685.1 Bacteroidia bacterium
CCCTGAATAGGTATTCCAGGCTGATTTGATTGAAAAAATCGTTCAAACACATGCGGAATATCGTCGGGATGTATGCCAGGCCCGGCGTCTTGCACAGCAATCTCCAGACGATCATTAACCTTCGATATTTCTAATATAATCTGACTGCCTTTCGGGCTATGTTTCAGCGCATTTGACACCAAATTATTCAGCACTTTTTCCAACTTAACAGCATCTCCTTTCACCCATAAAGGCTCCGCAGTTTTGTCATCCACTACCAAGCGAATCTGATCCAACGAAGCACTGGACTCAAAAGCATAGAAACAACGCTTGAGCATATCCTGAAGGTTGAAATCGCTCAGATGCAAAGACGCTTTCCCAGCTTCTAGCGAAGACAATTCCATGATCTCGTTGACGAGCTGGAGGAGTTTTTCGGTATTTTGACGAGCGAGATGCAGGTGTTTATGCAGACCTGGATCTGCCTGTATGGCTTCGTCTTTTTCAGCTTCCTGCAAAGGCCCAAGAATGAGCGAAAGCGGTGTGCGTAGTTCGTGAGAAAGGTTTGCAAAAAAGCGCGACTTGGTTTCGTCCAGCTGCTGGAGTTGCTCGGTTTGTTGTACCAAAAGCGCATTCGCTTTTCGTCGTTGGAATGCGGAGCGCCTCGCCAGAAAGGCAACAAGTGCCAATAGCGCAATCACGATCGCCGCCGCAATAAGGATAATCCTCATTTGGCTATCAGAAGCTGCCTGCTCATCCTCAAGTCGCTCGATCTGGTAGCGCTGTTGCTGATTTTGAAATCGCGCATCCAGTTCTGCTATTTGTTCCGCTTCACTCACTCCGTCCAGGCTATCTTTGAGTGTTTGGTATCGGGTCAAAACTGCGTATGCAAGGTCCTTTTGCGCAGCGCCTGCATAGGCGAGGTGAAGCGTTTCCAGCAATTCTATCTGCTTATTAGGAAAGCCCCATTTCACAGCAAGCGCTTCGCCTTCTTTTGCTACTGCGATGCTCTGTGCATAGCGCTTTTGATTTTCGTAGACAGAGGCTTCATTATTGAGATTGGTAAGGAATTCTGACTGACTTTTTAGACTATCACTCAACCGCTTCCCGATCGCTATCCAAACCAGTGCCGAGTCATTTTTATGCTGTTTCAAATAAGCAAACCCCAAATTCGTAACCGGCGTGATTTGAAGTTGAGGAACCCCCAGGCTTTTTGCCTGACGATATGATTGCCTTAAATAACCGATCCCTTTCGTAAGTGAATCCTGATATACATAACTCAATCCTACCAAACCCTGAGCAATACCTACACGCGGCAAGTCTTCTTCTTCTTTATAAATATCAATCGCCTGCTTCATGTATCCTCGTGCCTTCGGATACTGCTCCTGCTGCGCGATCACTGAACCGAGATTCAAATACACATCCCCCAAACGGTCGAGGCGCCCCTCTAATCGAAAGAGGCTGTCAGCTGCCAAAAAGTGCTTTTGCGCATCTTCTAGTTGGCCAGTATTCATGCTCACCGCTCCATACTGGTTATGAATAACAGCTTGAAGAAATTGCGACTTCATCTTTGCTGTCAAGACGAGCGCTTTTTCCGCAAAAGTGAGGGCCTTGGATGGAGCAGAATCTTCATAGGCGATAATAAGCCTTGATAAGCCTCTCAGTTTCGCAGAATCATCATCGGTAGTCTCTACAAGTTGGTGCAATGAGTCGAGATAGCGATTGGGCTGGGCGTTTAGTATCAAAGGCGACAACACCACAAAAAGCATACTGAGACGCTTCAATGAACATATGAAGAGGCAACGTGAGGTTTTGGCCGACATAGAACAAATGTAAAATATTTGATATTAATTTCAGGCTATTAGCGGTTGGCTATTAGCGATTGGCAAGAACAACCTAGAAAAATAGTCTGCCTTGCCAATCGCTAATAGCTAAAAGCCAACCGCCGAATTACTACCTTTACCACATGAAAAGACTGTTCATCGCGCTGACTTTGGGCTTGATGCTCCTGATAGTAGCCTGCGGGCCTGGACCCAAACGAGCTTCATTTTTCACACAGGGAAACTGTCCCGAATGTGAAGCACTCATTATTGAGGCATTGGAAGGTCAAAAGGGAGTGGATAGCGTAGGTTGGGATTTTGAAATGGGCCTTACCGTTGTCAAATTTCATCCTGATAAGGTGCTCCCTGATCAGCTTCAACAGCATCTTGCAGCAAGCGGATTCTCTACCCAGTTCTATCCTGCAGATACACTCGAAGCCAAGAAGCTGCCAGCCTGCTGCCAGGAGGCCGTTTCGCGCAAACTCAAACGCAAAGAGCTTATTATTCCTTCTCATTAGTGCCGCAGGCACTAATTTTCCAATCGCTAATCGTCAATCGTAAATCCATCCGCTTTGAATTTATTTCAGATTGCAGATTAGCGATTGCAGATTGACAAATTCCTTTTCAGACCAAGACCACGTAACCGTGCTTTCAATGGCAATACAAGATTTTAAAACAACCGAAGAAAGTCGCCTCGTGCTTACGCAGTTGATGCTTCCTTCTCACGCCAACTTTAAGGGCAAAATCCACGGCGGTTATGTGCTGTCAATGATGGATCAAATTGCCTTTGCATGCGGCTCACGATACTCGGGCCATTACTGCGTGACAGCCTCAGTTGACACCGTCGATTTTCTCAATCCTATCGAAGTAGGTGAACTCGTCACGATGAAAGCGTCCATCAATTATGTGGGCCGCACTTCCATGGTGATCGGCATTCGAGTGGAGTCAGAAAACATCCAAACGGGCAAAGTAAAGCATTGTAATTCGTCGTTCTTCACGATGGTCGCCAAAGATGATGAAGGCAATACCGCCGAGGTGCCTGGCCTTATTTTGCAGAATAAAGATGATGTCCGTCGTTTTGTTAAAAGCATCAAAAGGAAAGAAATGAAGAAGACCCGCAAGCAGAATTTTAACGAGTCTGATTTTGAGTCAAAAGCGTATCTCGATGATTTGAAAAACTATCGGGTCAAGCTGGAGCTTTAGTTTCATTATCAATTAGTCATGAGATCATTTTTACCAGCATAGTTGCTGGTGGCTGAGCGTAGTCGAAGCCAACGACAAGAAAATCTGTCGATTTCCAGGCTGAAAGGTCTTCGACTACGCTCAGACCGCAAATGGTTTTTGTGACATAACAGCCAACAGCCAAGAATAGCATGAATTTTAACCAAAGCCTTACGGCAGGACAAGCCGCCCAAATACTCGGAGCGAAACTCATCGGCTCTGCGGATGTGCTCCTTTCTGGTGCCAATGAAATTCACCACGTTCGCGCAGGAGACATCTCCTTTGTGGATCATCCCAAGTATTACAAAACGGCCCTTTCGAGTGCTGCAACCATTATTTTGATCAACAAAGAAATGGAAGCGCCTGAAGGAAAAGCACTGCTATTAAGCGACGATCCATTTAGAGATTTCAATCGCATCATGGCTTTGGGTCGACCGGCTATTCCACTCGATACGACGGGTGAGCCACAGTTGGGCGAGCATGTTCGTTTGGGTAAAAATGTTATTTGCGGCGAAGACGTTATCATCGCCGACGATGTCGAAATCGGTCATAATACGACCATTGGCTCGCATGTTCGGATCGGCGCAGGCACGCGCATTCAGGCAAATTGTGTGATCAATGATTACACCACGATCGGCGTGGAATGCACCATCAATGCCGGCACGGTCATCGGCACGGATGCACTCTACTATAAGCGTCGCCCAGAAGGCTTTGACCGCCTCAATTCGCATGGCGGCGTGGTGATCGGTGACAAGGTCGACATTGGCGGAAATTGTAATATCGATAGAGGCGCCACTGCCGATACGACCATCGGTGATGGCACCAAGATCGACGCACTCGTGCATATTGGCCACGATACAAAAATCGGCAAGCATTGCCTTATCGCGGGAAATGCGATTCTCGCAGGCAATGTAACGCTGGAAGACGAAGTGATGGTTTGGGGCAAAGTGGGCATTTCCCAAAATGTAAAAGTCGGCAAAGGCGCCACGATTATGTCGCACGCTCGCGTGACCCGCGACCTCGAAGCCGGAGGCACGTACGCAGGGCTTTTTGCCGAAGAGCATCGTCAGCACTTACGCTCGATGGCTGCGCTGAGGAAGTTACCAGAAGTGTTGAAGAGTTTGCCAAAATAAGGCTCCTGCTCATCAGCTAATCAGCTAATCAAACCAACGTCTCTGAAATCAGATAGTCATTGCGGTCGGCGGCGGTACGGCCGATCATCTCACCGAGAAGGCCTACACTAAACAATAAGAGTCCGCTTAACAATGCGGTCGAGCCAAAGATCATGCCCGGGATATGCTCCGTGAGTCCTTCTTCCCAGAAGATTTTGCGCAGCAGTAACCACATCATTTCTGCACCACCGATAAAGGCAAATAAAGCTCCCCAGGCACCAAAGAAGTGCATCGGACGCTTCATATACTTCTGCGTGAAGGTGATCGACACGAGGTCGAGCATTCCTTTTACACCTCGGTCAAGGCCTCCAAATTTCGTTACGCCGTACTCGCGGGCACGGTGCTCCACGACTTTTTCACCGATATTCGAAAAGCCGGCCCATTTTGCAATCACAGGAATATAGCGGTGCATTTCTCCATACACCTCGATGCTTTTTACAACCTGATTTTTATAAGCTTTCAATCCGCAGTTAAAGTCGTTCAGTTTAATGCCAGAACTCCATCGTGTAAGTGCGTTGAAGAATTTCGATGGGAAGGTTTTGGAAAAAGGATCATGGCGCTCTTTTTTCCACCCTGAAACAAGGTCAAATCCCTGATTCATAATCATATCGACCAATTCCGGAATCTCGTCGGGGCTGTCCTGCATATCGGCATCCATCGTGATTACGACGTCGCCTTTGGCGGCCTGGAAGCCGACGTGAAGCGCAGCAGACTTACCGTAATTGCGTTGAAAACGTATTCCGCGAATTGCAGGAAACTGCTTTTTGAGCGCTTCCACAATCTCCCATGAACGATCCTTACTGCCGTCATCGACCATGATAATCTCATGTTCGTAGCCAGCCGGTGTAGCCACCCGATCGATCCAGGCAACAAGTTCAGGAAGTGATTCTTCTTCGTTATATAGGGGAATGACAACGGATAGGTCCATGGGCCTCGGTATAAATTTAAGGTGCAAAGGTATGGAAAACTTGTATCTTGAACGGCTACTATGACATTTCCTGTAGAAATAGGATTTGGAGCGATACGCATCAACGCGCACCTGGTTTTCGAGATCCTCGCATTCATGATTGGATATCGCTATTTCGTCTTTCTGCGAAAGGGCGTTCAGGACCCTATTTCGAGCCAAAATCGCGTATGGATCATCATTGGTGCTGCGCTGGGAGCCTTTCTGGGTTCACGCCTGTTGGGGGCACTGGAACATCCTCAGGCCTGGCTATCGGCAGCTCATCCTTTTTTCTATTTTTTTGCAAATAAAACCATTGTAGGAGCGCTGCTGGGAGGATTATTTGGGGTAGAGATGTGCAAAAAGCTAATTGGTGAAAGCGAATCTTCGGGCGACCTTTTCACCTTTCCACTTATCCTCGGCATGATGATCGGGCGCATCGGCTGCTTTCTCAATGGCGTCTACGAACAAACCTACGGCTTGCCCACCGCTTCGCCTTTTGGAATGGATCTCGGCGATGGCATGTCCCGGCACCCTGTCGCATTATATGAGATTGGTTTTCTGGTCTTGCTCTGGCTTGGTCTCCGTTGGGTTAAAAAGCGCCATGAGCTTTCGTCAGGGCAGCTATTCCAATTATTTATGGTGAGCTACCTGCTGTTTCGTTTCGGACTTGACTTCATAAAACCGGGCTATCGCTTTTTGTTTGGGCTGGGTTCTATCCAAATAGCCTGCCTCATAGGGCTGGGCTATTACTGGCGTGTTCTGATTAGCTGGTTTAGGTAATTAGCTGATTTGATAATTTGAGGATTAGCTGATGGAATATACTTAGAACAGAACTCGTTCTGTTCATCACCAAATTAGCTAATCATCAAATCAGCTAATTTAATAAACCGCTGAATATTCACATCCATCATAGAATTGGCTTCGATCCAGCTGCGGTTAACCGGCGCAAAACGCGCCTTAAGCGCATCGAGATTATTCAAGCTGTGGCGCAAGTCCACCGCAAGATTATTCGCATTGAACGGATCGACAATGATGCCATGTGTGTCGTGTTCTACGACTTCGATATTACCTGGAATGGCGTTTACGAGTGGGACAGCGCCAGCGTAGCGCCCTTCGGCCAAAGCGTTGGAATAGCCATCATAGATCGGCGCGGAGATAAACGCATCGACGAGCGACCATAATTGCAAAACACGCTCACGTGGGATCACGCCAGCTTCATAATGAAAATTGGGAAAGCGGATGCTCAGGTTGCGGGCATGCTCACGCGCCGCTTTGGAGATCGCATATCCCGCCGAAAGCATAATGAATTTCTCCTTCCGGCCTTCATTGAGCAGGCGCTCATAAGCTTCAAGAATCAATTCGCCTTGATAAATCGGCTTCATGCCGCGAGGACTCAAAACGACGGC
>JBGCFB010000294.1:0-43847 GCA_045106685.1 Bacteroidia bacterium
GAGTGATTGACGATCAGCTTTTTCAGCTTTGACAGTCTTGATCAATTCGAGCGTTTCGTTATGCTGATTGATAATGCGTTCTTCCAGACGTTGTAGGCGGCCTTCGATTTCCTGACGGAAATCAACAAGTGCAGTCTGCCCATCACCAAAGCGATTATTCGTGCTTTCTTCCAGCGCTGTAAGGCGCTCTTCTAGATTGGCTTTTTCTTCGCCAAAGATGATATCCTTTATTGCTTCCAGCTTGCTATCAAGGGAGCCATTTCCTTTCTGTGCCATATTTTGCGGTTTGGAAGTTCAAAATACGTAAAAAAAATAATGACCCTGGCGATTAATGCTAAAAACTAGCTTAATTCTGCACTGGTTCCCAAATAGACGGCCCCGGCTTTTTTCCAGAAACGGTTTCGAGCAAGTTGAATAAATAGGTATTTTCCTCTTCCTGCGAATTTGTCACCATACGCCTAAATGCTGTTCTTGACATTGGAAAGAGCGCGGTAATATCCATTTTCCAATCTTCATCTTCATGGTGAAACTGGAACTTCATTGGAGCGACCCTTTTACCGAGTGTTATTTCAGCAGAAGCAAAAGTTGAATCGATTTCAATTTTGCCCAAATCAAATCTGGCGACACTATTCTTTCCTACCATTCCACTATTGATAGCATATATTAGAAGACTTTTTCCATTGAAGTTTAGGATAGAATCAGTAGAAGCGCGATGTCTAATGGAAAATACCATGAGTTTATCCAATACATTGAGCGAATCGACCTGGAGTGAATCGGCGCTTCGGACCATTTCCAATATCTCAGTATAATATGCTACCGTACGGCTATCGACCCATTTTACAGCCTCTTTACCATTGTCGCTAAGAATTGCTTTTTTGTATGAGACGTATGCCTTTTCTACTGCTTTTTCTTCTTTTTGGGCAAAGGAAAGTCCTATGCAACTGGACAAGATCAGGGTAAGTACTATTTTGTGCATCATGGTGACAAAAGTAAGTAAAACATTTCCGTTGAAAATCCGATTGTAGACATCAAATACACAACACATTGGCATACACAAGTTTACAAGCAAGCATACGCGATCTGGAAAAGCACAATCGTCTGGTGAGAGTGAAAGCAGAGATTGATCCTCATCTTGAAATGGCAGAAATCCAGCGACGAGCTTATCTGGCAGAGTCGCCAGCGATTTTGTTTGAAAATGTAAAAGGCAGTGATTTTCCTGCAATCTGTAATCTGTATGGCAACATGGAACAGAGTCGGTTTCTGTTTCGCCATACGCTGCGCGCTGTTCAGCAGCTTGTTCAACTTAAGGCCGATCCATCTGCTTTTTTCAAAGCACCTCATAAATTTCTAAAAGCACCCTACGCCGCGCTCACAGCGCTTCCGCGCCGCAGTTGGTTCAAAGCGCCCATCAAATACGGCACCACCACGCTCGCAAAGCTTCCTCAAATCAAGTCCTGGCCGATGGACGGAGGACCCTATATTTTACTGCCTCAAGTCTGTACCGAAGACCCTGATAAGGCCGGTCCCATGTCTGCCAATGTCGGTATGTATCGTGTGCAAATGGGCGGTAATGATTTTGAACAAGACCGTGAAATGGGCCTTCATTATCAGATTCACCGCGGAATCGGTGTACACCACAGTCGTGCTGCTGCCAAGGGCGAACCACTGCGCGTGAGCATCTTTGTGGGAGGGCCGCCTGCGCATGCTTTTGGAGCAGTCATGCCACTGCCGGAAGGGCTGAGTGAACTCATGTTCAACGGCATGCTCGCCGGAAGAGCATTTCGCTACACACGCGATAAGCAAGGCTATTTGCTCGCCAGCGATGCGGATTTTGTCATTACCGGAACCATCGATCCCAAGGCTACCAAGCCAGAAGGTCCTTTTGGCGATCACCTGGGCTACTATAGTTTGCAGCACGAATTTCCATTGATGAAAGTTGATAATGTCTATCATCGCAAAGGGGCTATCTGGCCTTTTACGATTGTAGGCAGACCGCCGCAAGAGGACACAACCTTTGGAGGTTTGATCCACGAAATCGCTGCGCCGATGGCGCCAGTGAGTGTTCCGGGCCTCGTCGAAATGCACGCCGTTGATGCCGCAGGTGTTCACCCATTATTGTTGGCTGTGGGCCATGAGCGCTACGTTCCATACGGAGAGCGCTACCCGCAAGAATTGCTGACCGTAGCGAATGCGGTGTTAGGGTTTGGGCAGGCTTCGTTGGCAAAATATCTGATGATCGCTGCGGCGGAGGATGAGCCGACTCCTGATACGCATGATATCGGGGCGTTTTTTCAGCATGTGCTGGAACGCATCGACCTTACGCGCGATCTCCACTTTCAGACGCGTACGACCATGGATACGCTCGACTACTCGGGGACTGGTCTTAATCAGGGTTCTAAAGTTGTTATCGCTGCTGCTGGTACCAAAAAGCGGACACTCGCAACCGAGATTCCGTCCGAGCTTCGATTGCCAGAAGGATTCCGTGAGCCGAAGGTCGCTTTGCCAGGCGTGCTTGCTATACAAGGGCCAGCCTTTGATGCGCATGCGCCGGAAGCGCAGCTTGCAAAACTTACAGAGGGGCTTTCTCCTTTCAAAAAAGCCCTTGAAGGCTTTCCGCTTCTCGTCCTCGTCGATGAGGCCGACTTCACGGCTGCCACCTTGAATAATTTCCTTTGGGTAACCTTCACACGCTCCAATCCTTCACACGACATTTATGGCGTGGATAGCTTTACCGACCATAAGCACTGGGGTTGCCACGGACCCATGGTGATCGATGCGCGCATCAAGCCGCATCACGCGCCTCCGCTCGTGGAAGATCCCGCCATCACGCGGCGCGTCGACGCGCTTGCCGCGAAGGGCGGTCCGCTGCATGGGGTTATTTGATTTGCTGATGAGCTGATGGGGGAGAGTTGTTCATTTTTCTAAATAAAAATGACGCTTCTCCTTCTCAATTGGACCTAGCCCAATAAACTTATATTGTGGCTTCGGCTTCGGCTTCGGCTTCGCTCAGCCACCTGTATTAGCTGTTGAAAATGTCAAATAAAGGTCATGATTCTGCTATTTATTCCCATGACTAATGATCCATGATCTAATTTCTCCCCCTACAAGCCCAGCTCACCTACGGGCATCTCAATCGGCTCTTGCCCCTGACGGAACAACCTTGCCGTAGAGCCGTCGGCGCTGATGAGTTTCATGCTGTCGCCTTTGATGCGGAGCATGCTGTCTTCACGCAAGGCGAGTACCGCCAGATCATTTTCTGAAAGCGAATGGAATTCGTGGATGCGCTGATCGCGGCTTTCGCCGCTGTGGAGCGTGCTTACCTCGCGTGGGTAGTGCGGATTGATATTGAATGGAACCAGTCCCATCGCATTCAAGCTCGGTGGAGCCACGATAGGCATGTCATTTGTGGTGTTGACCGTCAGGCCTGCGACGTTGGAGCCTGCGCTACTTCCCATATACGGCATGCCGTTTTCTGCACGATTTTGCAGAATGGTCATCACCTCATATTTGTACAAGGTACGCAGGAGTAAGAAGGTATTTCCACCGCCGATAAATACGGACTCGGCCGTTTCCAGCGCTGTGCGTGGATTGGCAAATGATTCTATCCCAACAACTTTGTATGGTAAATCCATTGCCTCAAATGCGGCTTTGATCATCGCGGTGTATTCCTCAAATTTCATTCCGTTGGGACGGGCATAAGGAATAAACAGAAGGCTCTTTTTATCTCCTAAGAGATCGATAATTGCTTCGCGAGCATGTTGGAGCGTTTGGGCCCCTTTCTGTTGGGCTGAGCTGCTGATCAATAGCAAATTGCGCATGAGGAGGATTACCTTATTGTTTTCTACAAAAATACATGACTGAACTTCCCAAAGAAGCATTAGCCGAACTTTTTAACCACGAACCAAAACCACGGAATGCGGCTGAGACTAATCTAGGTGAACCATGTCGACATTTTTCACTCAACAAACTCACATAGAAAGGATCAAATGGCATGTGTTTCATTTCCTCCAGATCGAATCGATGTTGGGGGAGAAGCGCGCCCATGGATTTGGGACTGAAATGATAGAGGTGGCGAGGCACATCATAAGCCGCCCATTCAGGGCCATAGTTAGCTGCGTCGGCACTTGTATAATTAGGGACTGCGATAAGCAATAGTCCGCCAGGTTTAAGAACTCGATGAATCGCTCCCATATATTCGTGCAGACGATGAACATGCTCCAGTACGTGCCACATCGTGACGACATCAAAGCCTTCCGCTCCAAGGCGAAAGAGTTCTTCGTTGGAATATACTTTCAGGCCCAGTGACTTGGATTGAGCAGCTGCGCCTTCGTCTGGCTCGAGTCCCATGCCTTCCCAACCAGATTCGATCATGGTAGACAGAAACTCGCCCGTACCACAACCGATATCCAGAATTCTGCCTGGATTCTGCTTAGCGGCACTTTCGACCAGCTTGCGCTTACTCTTCAAGGTGCGCTTACGCACACGCTGATATATATTATTGATCAGCCCTTTGCTGGTGTTGGAATGCGAAACGTAATCTTCGGATTGGTAATAAACCCCAACCTCTTCTTCGACGGGAATATCCTGGGTAAAGCGCAAGCTACAGTTGCGGCATTCCCATATTCCAAATTGTTCTCCAGACACAGTATAATCCTTTGCTGTCAGCGCTTCAAAGATTTCAGCACTGCTGCAAACCGGACATATGCCGTGGTGCACGGTGTTTTGTGCAAGTGGAGTTGTAGCTACCTCGGTTGACATCGGGCAAAGATAGGTTTTTTGTCAATATCCGAGCGATTAGCTTTTTGCGATTGGCTTTTGGTTTCAGAACAATAACATATGTCCTGCTTTTTGATAGAATTTCTTCCGGCTAACCGCCAAAAGCTAAAGGCTAAAAGCCAAGATTAGCCTATTTGCTCCAGCGCCGCTTCAACAGTAGCGACAGGAAGTCGGCAGGCATTGTCCTGGCAAACATAGATCGTTGTTTTGTCTGTAAATCTGTCTTTGAGCAAAGGAAGAAGCCCTTCTGATTTAGCGCCGGCAAAACTACAGTGTGGTAGATAGTGCTGATTAAAAGCTGTTCTGACCTTTTTATAATCTGGCCCTGTGATCGCAATTTCGAAATTGGGGTAGGTAAAGCGCATCGCCAGGCGTCCCCAGACTGCATGCCATGCAGGTTGGTTCTGAATATTGCTCTTCATGCCTTTGAGCATTTTTTGAGCATGCTCCCGGTAGCTGGTTCTGTTCAATAATGTACCCATCACAAATAAGCTATTGGCAATCATCGCATTGGAAGATGGTGTGACATCGTCGGTGAGCTCGTGGCGGCGGCCTACAATGATCGGGTCTTCGATCGCCGTGTAAAAAAACATACAGCTGTCAGGGTCGCCGAAGTGGCCCCAAACGTATGACATGTGTGCTTCCGCTCTGCCAAGCCAGACCTCGTCGAAGGTGACATCATACAGCGCCAGATAGGCGTCGATGAGATAGGCGTAATCATCCAGAAAGGCATTAATGCTGCGGGTTCCGTTTTTGTAATTCCTCCACAATTTGCCGCCATCACTCAACTTCTCTACAATAAACTTAGCATTGTTCAGCGCTGCTTCCAGAAACGATCCTTCACCGAATACACGATACGCGTCGACATAGCCGCGAAGCATAAGCGCATTCCAGGATGTGAGCTGCTTGTCATCCAACGCAGGTCGCACCTTAGAGGCGCGGGCTTTCAGCAATGCACGTCGAGAGTTTTCCATTTCTGCGGTAAACTCAGCGAGGTCTAAGCCTTTTTGCTTTGCAAACTGATCTTCTCGCTCCATCGCAAACAGTACATTTGTCTCTTCCCAATTGCCATGTGGCTGCACATTATAGTACTCGGTAAAGGATGCTGTTTTTTCACCTAAAACTGCTTTTATTTCATCAAAAGACCAGGTGTAAAACTTTCCTTCAACTCCTTCACTATCAGCATCCAGCGAGGCATAAAATGCTCCTTCCGGACTGGTGAGTTCACGCGCGATAAATTCAAGTGTGTCAAATACGATGCGCTTATACAGTGGTCGTAGCGGATGCTCCTCTGGAAGCGCTTGCCAGGCCTCGCTGTAGAGTGAAACCATTTGGCCATTATCGTAGAGCATTTTTTCAAAGTGAGGCACCTTCCAGTATGCATCCACGCTGTATCGCGCAAATCCGCCGCCTATTTGATCATAAATGCCTCCCAAAGCCATTTTCTCAAGCGTGAGCTCAGCCGCCGCCTGGAGTTGCTCCCCGAGTCCATCGTCGATATCCTGATGTTGGCCAATAAAATGTCCGCCTCTTACGAGCATAACATTGTTAGCCGGAAGGGGGAATTTGTTAGCCTGTACTTTGCGACCTCCAAATTTGAAGTCAATCTGCTTTAGCCATGCTCTGAATGCGTCGTCTATTTCGGCTTTTGTAAAAGCTGCATCTTCAGTATTGAGTGTAAGCTGATGCGACTCGCGCACATGATGGGTAAGGTTATGAGCTGCTTCCAGAATGCGCGAGCGACTATCTTTCCATAGCCCGCCCAGCTGCTCAAGTACTGCTATCCAGTTGTCTTTAGGGAAATATGTCCCTCCAGAAAAAGGTTCTCCGCCCGGAAGGGCGAACGCGTTAAGCGGCCAGCCTCCTCGACCAGTGATCAGCGTAATGGCATCCATATAGAGCTGGTCCACATCGGGACGCTCTTCACGATCCACTTTGATACAGATGAAGTGCTCGTTCATGATGGCCGCGACTTCCTCATTTTCAAAGGATTCTTTTTCCATCACATGGCACCAGTGACAGGCGGCGTAGCCAATACTCACCAAAAGTGGTTTATTTTGCACGCGGGCCTTTGCAAGCGTAGCCTCGTTCCACGGATGCCAATCCACAGGATTATGTGCATGCTGGAGGAGGTAAGGGCTTGTCTCGTGAAGTAGTAAGTTAGCCATCAATTATAATTATACTAAACAAGATTGGAAAAATAAATTTCTGGAAAATTATTCTTCATTGATAAAACTGTTTTTGGTATGCATCCTTTTCATCGTTTCATTCATTCTTATGTCAATATGAGCACAGAAACCTGGCAACAGGTCGAGGGCTGTATTGTATATAAAGCGCTATCGAAAGGTGAGGTTTTGTTGAAGACAGGAGAAGTATGCAGGCATCTATATTTCGTGGAGGAAGGCTTTTTGCGATTTTTTATATGGAAAAATGGAGAAGACGTAACGAAGTTTTTTACTGAAGCGCCTTATGTATTCACTTCTCAACGCAGTTACCTGACTGCTTCGCCAGCAACTGAAAGTATACAAGCGATCACGCCTTGTACGATGTGGATGATGACCAAGGAGGATGCAGAGGCTCTGAATGTGATTCCTTCCTGGAATGAGTTTACTGTTAAGATAAAAGGAGAGGTTCAGTTTTTTACAGAAGAAATATACACTGACATACAGACCCGAACAGCAGAGGAACGATATCGTTATCTACTCGAAAAGCGGCCAGCGCTTATCCGGAATGTTCCTCAACAATATATCGCATCATTTTTGGGAATCGCGCCGCAATCTCTCAGCCGGATCAGAAAAAAAATGATGTAAGCGAAATAGTTAACATGGGTGAAGTGATTGAGGAGGTCATCATGCTGAATTTTGTGGCATGAAAACGTATTATCTTATCATCATACTTTTGGCATTGAATACTGCGAAAGCAAAAGTGCCTTCCACTTTTAGTCATACCGACAGTAGTGTGGCTTCTCCTGAGGCGATCTGGGCGGTATGGACAGATGTATCGAGCTGGCATCGTTGGGATAGCGGTTTGCGCTCCGCGTCTCTTAAAGACGGCCAATTTAGGCTTGGAGCAAAAGGCCACCTTCGGCCCGACAAAGGGCCTCGGGCGCGCTTTAGAATATCAGCACTTCAGGAAGGAAAAAGCTATACCCTTGAAACAGCAATTCCTTTTGGAAAGTTAATCGTAGAGCGAAGCCTCGAAGTGAAATCCGGCAAAACCTTTTTTACGCATACGGTCCGCTTTACAGGCTTGCTAAAAGGTTTTTTTTCTAAAAAACTAGGAGCGCGATATGAAAAAATGCTGCCTGGAGTCATGCACACCATCAAAGACATTGCCGAACAATCATGAGTATCATTGCCTTAAAAATCGTGTACATCGCCAATATTCTTGTTGCTGGCTGGATTAGCTACACGTCGCTGCTTTATCCCAAAACTGCTGCCCAAACGGTGTTCCAGGGAGCCTATCCCGATACCGAAGTAATTCGACTAGTAGGAAGCCTTTGGCTAGGAATTACCGTTCTGTCGGTGTTGGGACTTTGGAGGCCCATCACATTCTCGCCAGTTTTACTCATGCAGGTGATTTATAAAGGCAGTTGGCTGCTTATCGTTGCGCTTCCGGCGATACGGGCAGGCATTCACTATCCCAAAGGGATGGCAGGCTTTTTCCTTGTTTGGGTGCTGGTGCTTCCCTTTGTTATTCCGTGGAAAATATGGGGGAGCGCTTTATGATCCTGGCGAGGATGCATTTACGTATATTTGCGCCCAAACCAGTTATAATCATGAATTTTCGTATCTTATTTCTCGCCTTATTGGCAATGTCTATCCTGGCCTCATGTGGTAATAATGACCGCTGTGATGCTGATGATCAAGAAGCTCGCATCCAGAAGTATGTCTCTGACAACAATCTCGTGACGCAGCGTACAGCGTCCGGTATCCACTATATTATTGAGGAAGAAGGGTCACAGATTCGTCCAATTGCATCTTCTACCGTAAGCGTTATCTATAAAGGATACCGAACCGATGGGACTGTGTTTGACGAGACTTCTACGCCTATTTCTTTTGGGTTAAATGGGGTGATCGCTGGCTGGACAGAAGGTATTCCGCTCTTCAAAAAAGGGGGAAAAGGCACCTTGATCATTCCTTGTCAGTTGGGTTATGGGGAACAAAACCGTACCAATATTCCACCTGCTACGGTCCTTATTTTTGATATTGAACTCGTCGACGTGCAATAGGAAGCCCTTCAGTAAGGCTGTTGATTTTTCAATTCCACGCAAGAGTACCAAGAATTAAGTATCGAATGAAAAATGGGCATCTCTACGAGCCTTTTTTATTTGCTACTTGATACTCACGTGTTTTACACCCTATAAGAATCCTTTGCGTCTACATTCAATCATATTTGTATTCTTGTTATTGGGTTTGTGTGCCATGAAAAATGACGCACATGCGCAGTTCAATGGGCCTCCCGCTGGCGTTGGAGGCATAGGGGATACTATACAGCAGGATTCCCTAGCCTTGTTTATAAATAGTGAAATCAAAGAGAATACCATTCGGGTGTCGCCTGAAGCTATCTTTAATTACCAGAACGAACTCGCCGATTCCGTTACCGCAGACCAGCGCCGAAGGCCTTTCTTTATGCCTACGGATACCTTGACCGGTTTCTCCCAAACCCTGGGCTTCACCGGCAAACCGATTCTACGCTGGCTGGACGGGAGAGAAGCGCGTGATGCGCCAGGGCCATTTTATCGCGATCCTTTTTTTAGACAAATCGACTATTACCTCTATCCCAACACGCGTCCTGATTATTATGATACACACACGCCTTATCTGAATCTGGACTACCAGATCGGCCCACGTAATTATCAGATGATCAACGGCGTTTTTTCGCGGAATATCGGTGACCAATGGAACCTGGCAGGACGTTATGCAGCGCGTAGTGGAAATGCGCCTTACGCCGATTTTGCTACGACCAATCGCTCGATCAATTTCAATAGCTATTATCGCGGTCCAGGCAGGCGATATCATGCCTTTGCAGAGGTCGCCTTGCGCGACAATCGCGACTTCATCAATGGAGGCCTGCCGATCGCGCTTGGAGATACCACTCCCAGTCAGTCGTTGCGAAAGCAAGCTTCTGACCTGTTTCTCGCAGGTGCGGAGCGTCAGCGCTTATTGCGTACCATTCATATTGACCAGCATTATCGGCTTATCGGTTTTGGTACCAAAAACGACAGCCTTCCCGATACTTTAAAAAGCCCAATATCACAGCGGCAGATTAATCTACGCCTCACCGCAAATTTGCAATCTCAGCGTTTTGGATTTGGCGATCCAGCCGTAACAGCTGATAGTGTATGGCAGTTTTTACAAACCACGCCTTACCCCTGGATTGATACCGCGGCGACGACTTTGCAGGATACTATTCGCAGCTTTGTGAGCCATATCGAAGGTGCCATCAGTTATCGTGAGGGTAAAAATCTCTTGCTGCAAGGTGGTTTGGGACAAAAGCTCATTACCCATCGAAACGACTCATTGAGTCTTACCGATAGCCGTCCGATCTTTTGGGTGAGAGGTACTTTCAATACGCCCAAGTTGCGCATTCAGGGAGAGACGCGCCGCGAGGGTTCTACTTTATTTGCCGCAGAGACATTTCTGGGAGGTAATATTCGTGTCCGTCCTTTTGCCACAGCAGGTAAGCCAGGGCGCTTACAGATTAGCGGCGCTGCTTCTGTGGCGGGTTTGAACCCGTCCATGTATCAGCGATATTATATTCCTGACACGAGTCAGTCGTACGTTGCCAATGGTGAGCTCGTAAATGAAGGTGTGATTAAGGCACATGGAGAAATTAGGCTTCAGGAAAAATCGCCGAACGATAGCGCCGTGAGTAACTTTATTGCTTTGCGCGCTTTTTTATCGACAACCTCACGACCGCTTTATTACGATACCGAGATGCGCCCATTGCAAGGTGATAGTAGCGCGAGTCTCACCTGGCTGGGCCTGCGCCTAAGCGGCAGAGTGCGCGTCACAAATTTTGCCTACTTCGAAGGCGAGGCCAATGTGCAAGCTGGTTCGTCGAGCGGGCCTGCTGCGCTGGAGGCATACACGCAGCAAGTTCCCGATCTCTATGGCCGTATCGGATTGTATGTCGAAGATCGCCAAACGGCCTATGGCAGTATTAGAGTAGGAGGGGAGATACGCGGTTTTTCGCGTTATAACGCATTCAGTGTGGATGCTTTTAGTGGAGAATTTTATCCATCCAATGTCCGCCTCGAACCATACGCCCGCCTTGATCTTTCGGCCGAAATCAACTTTACCAATGTATTGCTGTGGTTTAGAATGCAACACGTGAATGAGCTACTGGTTGTTCCGGGCTATTTCACCACGCCTTATTATCCTGAACAGGAGCGCATGTTTGTGGCTGGAATTAGTTGGACCTTTTTTGATTAAATTTGTAGAGACGCATTTTAATGCGTCTCATGCCTAGCAGGAGTCGCGATAAATCGCGCCTCTACCTCCAATAGATAATCTTAAATTTTCCATCATGCAAACCAAAGGCCTCCTCAGCCCAGATCAGCTTCGCGAGCAAGTCGCTGCGGAACACATCGAAACCGTGATCGTGGCCTTTGTCGATCATTATGGCCGACTTGTAGGAAAGCGATTCGATGCAGATTTTTTTCTGGAAAGTGCCCTTCAGGATGGTACCCACGGATGTGACTATCTGCTCACGACCGATATGGAAATGGAACCCGTTCCAGGCTATGACCTTGCCAATTGGGAACTCGGTTATGGTGATTTTCACTTGGTGCCGGATTTGGACACGTTGCGTATTGCCTCCTGGCTTAACAAAACTGCGATGGTGCTTTGTGATGTGTTTGATGATCAAAACCATCGTCTGGTATATGAAGCGCCTCGCTCTATTTTGAGGAAGCAAGTTGAAGAGGCAAAAGCGCTAGGCTATCAGGCCTTTGCTGCTTCTGAGCTTGAGTATTATGTTTTTGAAAATAGCTATAAAGAAGCTTTTACGCAGGATTATCATAAATTAGAACCTGCTGGTTGGTATCTGGAAGATTACCACATCATGCAAGGAACCCGCACGGAGAATTTTACCGCTGCCGCGCGTCGGCATCTCAAAAACTCAGGCGTTCCCGTCGAAAATTCCAAAGGCGAATGGGGCCTCGGTCAGCACGAACTCAACGTGCGTTTTGCCGAAGTGCTCGACATGGCTGACCGTCACACCGTATATAAGCAGTGCCTCAAGGAAGTCGCCGACGGTATGGATATTTCGGTGACGTTTATGGCAAAATATCATGAAGATCGCGCTGGCTCCAGTTGCCATATTCACATGAGCCTGTGGCAGGACGGAGCGAATATTTTTGCTGGCGACAGGGCCGTTGGGCCCGTGATGGGATCAGATGTTTTTCGCTGGTTCCTCGGCGGCTGGATCGCACATGTCCCTGATGTGATGCCCTTCTACGCTCCGACAGTAAATTCATACAAACGCTATGTTGACGGCTCCTGGGCGCCTACGCGCCTGGCCTGGAGTTACGACAATCGGACTGCCGGATTTCGCGTGGTAGGAAAAGGCAAGAGCCTTCGGATCGAATGCCGCATTCCTGGCGCGGACTGCAATCAGTATTTGGCTTTCGCCGCTTCGCTGGCCTCCGGCCTGGATGGTATCCGCAATAAGATCGAGCCTCCGGAAATCTTTGAAGGTGATATCTACGCCGCGAGCGAGCTTCCCCGTGTGCCCTTCACTCTGGGCGAAGCGGTAGCTACTTTTGAGCAAAGTGAATTCGCAAAAAAAGCCTTCGGCGAAGAAGTCGTCAAGCACTATGCCCACCATTTCAAAAACGAACAAAAAGCTTACGACCAAGCCGTAACGGATTGGGAGCGTAAGCGTTATTTTGAGCGGATATAGGTCTGGCTAAAAAGAGAGAATTCCAAAAGCCTTTATTTTCTTTCGAGTACCTACAACCAAGATGCTATTCTCAGACCATGGGAAGGCCATATTCATATGAACTAAGGTGCTTTCTTTCGTAGGCTTCTCAATCATGGTTCGTTTAACCGTTCCATCCGGTGGTATATGTCTGCCTACGAGTGCAAGTTTCCTTAGTCCTGTGGTTTTTTTCATGTTCTCGAATAACGGAATGTTCATATTCTCAAGACTTTGATGAAAAAAAAGTGATAATGTGCCGTCATGGAAAGTGCTTATAAAGGAATGGTGTCGTATAGGATGGTTTCCGTAAGTAACCCTGTTATTCCACGTTGAAAGGTAGCTGATACCTGCCATCTTTGGTTTCATCATATTTCGAACTATACTTTCAGTTATACCTCTATATGAGTTCCCGGTTGAAACGGGATCGATTGCAGGATATTCTGAACTGCTTAAATATTGGTTTTTATGGATATACTTCACCCAGTTATGTTCCCCTCGTTCGTTGAAGTCAAAAACCAAAACAGTAGCATTTTGAAAATTACGTTGATCTTTGGGTCGGTTATCTGCGTCTAATTCTCTTTTTGCTTCAGCATATTCGGCAAGAAAGACCGTACGCCCATTCTCTACATATACTCTTCGGGGGAGAAAAAATTGAAGGGCCCTTTTATTACCTCTATTGGCTTTCGTCGTTCCGAAAATTTCCTCATGTAAATTGATGCCCACTTCCTGCCTAGCGTATACATCCAGTTCCTCTTTAGCACGATCTACTTTAAAATAAATAGAGCCTTTAAGGAACTCTTCTCCCTTGGAGTATCCTCGTTCATGTGCACCGTACAACCCTACCCCAATTAGGTTTCCATTATCATCTGTGTCCACCAACACTGGGCCAATCGGACTCTCCTCCATTTCGATAGGTATCTGTTTTAGTTCAAACCCATTAGATGGGTCGTACATATGAACAATAAAGGATTTTGTGACAAATACCGAGCGCTTATTACTTCGTGCCTTTTTAACAAGTAAGTAAATACAGCCGTCATTGGAGATCGTAGAGTTACTTGGGGAAAGACCATGTTCTCCATCTTTAAACACGATACTTTCTGTGATGTGTTTAAGCTCGACGAATCTGTTTGACGCAAGGAAAATTTTAATATCTACTTCTGATGTGTACGCGGCCTCTTTACTTCCTCCTATTTCATGCGGTGTGGCATAGGCAATGAGCATTTTAGATTTATCTGGTGATAATCTGAACTGAAAACCTCCTCGTCTTTGCTTTTTGTCTACTGGGATATCATAAATCTTGTCATAATCGCTTGATAGTTCGCCTTCTGTGTCAATCGTAGCAGTGAAAAGCTTTTCCTTGTTGTTTTCCTCTGAGAACTGGCCAAAGAATACTCGAAACTGATCTTCCAGCAGATAGATATTTCCAAAGTAAACATCCATATTGCCGACTTTAGGTAATACGATCCTTTTAGAAAAGACTAGACTCATGTCATCCTTATGGTATTTTTCGAGTAAAAAACTAGATGCCAATAAACCTTCATTTAAGTCGGGCAAATTATCCTTAGGGAAGTATACATCGGTGAGGGTGAATATATGTCCATCAATTTCACCAAGAAACTTTACGGTCTGATCTTTTGTCTCTGTTGTTTCAAACCATGTTAACTTCTGACTAAATGCAGGAAGTACAGAAGCGACAAGAATGGCCAGTATGTAAAAATGGTGCTTGATTTGGGTAAGCATAGGCTTGTTAATTATGGGTGAAAATTTCGAGCTTTAAGTTAATAAAGTGTGATCGTTTCTTGATTTTTTTTGTGCTTAAAAATTCTCTTCCCATTTTACATCACACACTATACATAAAAACATGCGTCTCAATAATAAAATAGCCCTCGTTACGGGCGGAAGTAGCGGGATCGGGCGAGAAAGCTGTTTGCTCTTCGCAAAGGAAGGAGCAAGTGTCGTCGTCGTCGATATCAATGAAGCGGAAGGCGAAGCCACGGTTGGGATGATCACCGCCCAAGGCGGCAAAGCCGCCTTCTGCAAGGCCGATGTATCTAAAGATGCCGACTGCGCCGCGATGGTCGCTTTCGCAGAAAAAACCTTTGGAGGCCTGCATGTGCTCTTCAATAATGCAGGCATCATGCATAGCGACGACGGCGATGCCGAATCGACGGAGGAATCGGTCTGGGAGCTTACCATGAATATCAATGTCAAGGGCGTTTTTCTGGGCTGCAAATATGGCGTGCCGGCGATCCGCCGGTCGGGCGGTGGCTCTATTATCAATACGGCTTCATTTGTCGCTCATCTCGGCGCAGCTACGCCGCAAATTGCCTACACAGCAAGTAAAGGCGCCGTTTTGGCGATGTCACGCGAACTGGCCGTCATTCATGCCCGCGAAAACATTCGCGTCAACGCCTTGAGCCCAGGGCCTTTGCGCACGGAGTTACTCATGAAGTTTTTGGATACAGAAGCGAAGAAACAACGCCGTCTGGTTCATATTCCGATGGGCCGTTTTGGCGAAGCTAAAGAGATGGCGCAAGCCGCACTTTTTCTCGCCTCTGACGAGTCTTCTTTTATGACCGGAAACGAGTTTCTGGTGGATGGTGGCATTACTGCTGCATATGTGACGCCTGAGTAGAGACGTTGCATGCAACGTCTCTACTCAGGCGCGGATTTTTATACTACCTTTGCAGCTCAAACCGAGCGATCCAGCAGTATGTCTGAACACATTTCCCAAATCATAGAATCCATCATATTTGTATCCGACCAACCGGTCGATACCGATGCTTTGTTGGCTGTTTTGAATGGAGAAGATCAAAAAGAGGCGACACCTTCAGAAGAGGAGAAGCCTAAGAAAGATCAATATGGAGAAAAAGATATTGCGCCTGTTTTGGAAGCATTGGTAGAAAAATATAGTGATGATCGTTACCCTTTTGAAGTAAAAAAGATTGCAAAAGGATATCAATTTTTCACCAAAAGACCCTACCATAGCTATGTAAAGCGCGCTACGCTTGAGAAGAATAAGCGCAGACTTTCTCGTGCAGCGATGGAGACATTGGCGATCGTGGCCTACCGCCAGCCTGTGACAAAAGCTGAAGTCGAATTTGTGCGTGGTGTAAACTGCGACTATGCGATTCAGAAGCTTTTGGAAAAGCAGCTGGTAGCAATTTTAGGGCGCGCAGATGCAGTGGGGAGACCACTTTTATACGGTACTTCTGCATTCTTTATGCAGCACTTTGGTATCAATGGAGTGGACGACTTGCCTAAGCTCAAAGAGTTTGACGAGATGGTAGACACCCATCAGGAATTATTTAAACAACACCAGCAAGACCTGGAAAATACCGGCGGCGAAGGCTCTGATGCGCGTGTGGAGAAGCCCGAGGAAACAGTGCAGACCGCTGAACAAGTACAACCCGATCATGGCGAAACAGAATCCGAAGAAGCCGAGTAAACCCTTTTGGGACACATTTGGGAAAGGGAAACCTGCTCCTGCACCTAAAAAGCACACCGAGCGTGCCAAGCGAAATAAGAAGTATCGCGCTGACCGCGAGGAGGAAGGAGATGAACGCCCTGCCCGTAAAGGGAAATATACGGCTCGCATTGATGAGCGCGGAAGCTCACGCGATAATCGCAAAAGAGCTGCGAAAGGCACGCCGAAGTTTGCCCAGAAAAAAGTAGAAGATAAGCGCCCTTATGAAGAGCTGACGCCTGCCGAACGTGCAGCGAAGTTTCTTGTGCGCCTTAATCGCTTTATCGCCCAGTCGGGCGTGTGCGCCCGCCGCGAAGCTGATAAACTCATCCTTGCAGGAAAGATCACGGTCAATGGCAAAGTAGTGACTGAACTGGGAACGAAGGTGAATCCTAAGTTTGACACGGTTCTGTATGAAGGTAAAGCGCTCAAAAAGCAGAAGCTGGTTTATTATTTATACAACAAGCCGCGTAATGTCCTGACGACCACAAAGGATGACCGCGGTCGCTCAACGGTGATCGATAAGATTGAAGAAGCGACAAAGGAGCGCGTATTTCCGGTCGGAAGACTTGACCGTAATACTACAGGCTTGATCATTTTGACAAATGATGGCAATCTCGCCAAAAGGCTTACGCATCCGAGTCATACCGTACGCAAATTGTATCACGCCAGGTTAGACAAAGGATTTGATCCAAAGCATCTCAAAACCCTGAAAAAAGGAGTTGAGTTGGAAGATGGATTAGCAAAGGCGAATAAGATCGGTTTCGTAGCTGGTGGAGAAGATAATCAGATTGGAATCGAAGTGCATTTGGGCAAAAATCGCATCGTGCGCCGCATGTTCGAATCGCTCGGCTACAAGGTCGAAGCGCTGGATCGCGTCATGATCGCGCACCTTACCAAGAAGCGCTTACCGCGCAGTCAGTGGCGTGAGCTCACAAGCAAAGAGGTCGATTTTCTTAAAATGATCTAATTGATGTGATGATTAGCTAATTAGCCGATTTGATGATGAGCTTTTTCGGTGGCTGAGCGGAGCCGAAGCCACCGAATATTGCCTTTGGCAATGTTCCCTTCGACTCCGCTCAGGGAACAGGAACCGTTGACTGCTTATTAGAGATTGTCACGTTTCGTAGGGGTGTTTTGCAAAACAATTCTGCATGAATCCCATTATACATTTTACACTATACATTCTACATTAATTCTGCTTCATGCTTTTTGGTAACAAAATAACAAAAGACAAAGTCCTCGCAGCATTAAGTCATGTCGATGATCCGGATTTGAAAAAAGATCTGGTGACGCTCAATATGATTAAGGATGTTACTGTAGATGGTAAAAAGGTCAGTTTTACAGTGGAACTGACGACGCCAGCCTGCCCGATGAAAGAGCATATTCACAATGCTTGTGTGAATGCGATTAAACTTTTGGTAGACAAAGAAGCCGAGGTTGAAGTGAAGATGAGCGCGCGAGTAACGTCATTTTTGAGTGATAATAAGCGCTTGCCTAATGTGAAAAATGTGATTGCTATTTCTTCTGGAAAAGGAGGTGTAGGCAAATCGACCATTGCGGCAAATCTTGCGGTCGCGCTTGCAGCTTCCGGTGCGAAAGTTGGCCTGGTAGATGGTGATATTTACGGTCCCAGCGTTCCGCTCCTATTTGGATTTGAGGGTGAACGCCCGCGCATGACCGACGATAATAAGCTCATTCCTTTTGAGCATCACGGCGTCAAGCTGATGTCTATTGGTTCGCTTGTCGATCCTGCCAAGGCAGTCGTATGGCGCGGACCGATGGCTTCTAAGGCCTTCCAGCAACTCATCTTTGATACGGACTGGGGAGACATCGATTATCTCCTTTTTGATATGCCTCCTGGTACGGGTGATATCCACCTGACGATCACGCAGGTACTTCCCGTCACGGGTGCCATCGTGATCACGACGCCGCAGGCAGTCGCGGTAGCCGATGCCCGCAAGGGCGCGGAGATGTTTCGCACGCCTCAGATTAATGTACCGATTCTCGGTGTGATCGAAAATATGGCCTATTTCGTTCCAGACGATGCCCCCGAAAAGAAGTATTTCATCTTTGGGGAGAACGGTGGAGCGATGTTGGCGAAGTCACTAGATGCACCGCTCTTAGGCCAGTTGCCTATCCGTCAGGCGATAGCCGAAGGCAGCGATGCCGGCCGCCCGGTAGCGATGTATAAGGACGGCGAACTCGCACCCGATTTCTATCGGCTTGCCGAAAAGCTTGCGCAGCAAGTCGCCATCCGCAATGCGAATGCGCCGGCTACTGCAAGGGTGAAGGTGGATTAGGGTGGAGTGTTTTCTTGAAAGGAAAGCCAATTTCATGTAACTTGGACCAAGTAAAAGATTCCTTTAAACGCTATTATCCAATGAAACTTCCAAGCTATTTATTTTGGGATACCGACCTGGATTCAATTGACTTCTCTGAAAATGCTCGTTTTATTATTCAACGAGTTATTCAGAAAGGTTCTCTTGAGGATTGGGTCACTATTAAAGAATATTATGGTCTTGAATTCATTAAAAAAGAAATTTTATTAATGAGGAATTTAGATGCTAGGACACACACTTTTTTTAGCGCTTATTTTGGCATTAGTAAGTATGACTTTAGATGTTATTTTTTGAATAAATACCAGGGATAAGTATTTGAAATTCAATCAAACAACTCAAAGTCCACCGTCATCTCTACCGCAACAAACTCGCCCTGGTTTACGATGTCTTCCCAAAACCTAATCGTTTCTTTCTGCACTTCGCTCAACTCAGATCGATCAATAACCCTGAGTTCCTGGTGAAGTTTTTGGCGATCATCCATGCAAGCATAAATCCCGGCACGCTCAAAAGCCTGATCATGGGGAGTCAGATTTTCGCTTTTTCCAATCAAAACAAGCAAGCGATCAAACGTCTCATGACTTAATGCTTTCTGATCATTTATTTTATACAAAAGAGCCAGCGTTGATAAATAATCATGCTGGTCGTCCATGCATGTTTCAAAAGACCGAAACAGCTTGATCGTCTCTGAATAATGTTCCTGATCAAATTGAGTTTGGGCTTCTTTTTTCAAAGTCAGGCATTCCTCACTCAATGGTTCTTGTGGCTGCTCTTGCGCACATGAAGCGAAGAGGCAGGCTGCGAGTATGAGGAAATGTATTTGTGAGCGCATCGCTAAAATTAAGATTTTCGTAACTACTTAGCTGCCTTTCAAAAAAAGAAACTTGGTCGTTGAGCGGAGTCGAAACGACCAAGGGGCTGCGCGAAGCGTATGAGGCAATTTTCTCCTTAATCCCTGGCTTTTCTAAAGTTTACTTGAGCCTTAGAAGCCTGCTCACTATCGAGATATAGTTTGAAGCCTTGCTGAAGCTTTATCTCAAGGGTTTCATTGGGGTTTATAGAACGGTTTTCGACGATTTTATCCCCGTCTTGCACTCTGATTGTAAAGACGTTTCTTCCCAGGTTTTTGACAATAGCCAAGCTGTTCCCATCTCCATATGGATTAAAGGCGGCATCCTGGCCTGAGCCTTGTCCGGTGATCGACATGCTCTGAGCCGGGCTTAATACAAAAATAGATTCGCTCGTGGCGCAGGCCTGAGTAAGTAAGCAGCCTAGCAATAGAATAAGGTATTTCATGATGACAGTTCCTTTGTGAAGTATAAGGTGGTGTTGTCATCAATTGTTCTCAATTCCCCTTTTTTTCTTTGGCTTCTTGCGGCCTCGTATGAAGTAGCTTTGATTCCCTGAATCTGGATCACGGTGAGACCTCACATTGCCATAATACATCCGGCGGGTGATTTCATTCCCATCAGCATTGTAATAGTGAACCTCAATTTTTTCACCATGCTCATATTTTCCAATACGATACTTTCCGTCTTTTTCTATTGTGGTTGCCGTTCCGTGGAGTACAACGCTGTCCGCGGCTAATTTTATTTGAATAAATCTAGGTAACCATCTGGACCTCCGTATTTTGATGCTGCTGGGGTATAAAAATGCTTCCGCTTCTACCCTTAAGGTCGAGTCATAGTACGTTCTGAATTTGACCTGTACCTTAGCCTCAAATACCTGGATCGTATCGAAATCGGTCCGGATTTTGGGTCTTGGTTTTTTTGCAAATAAAGTAGTCGTGAACAATAGAACCGCTATAAGTATCAAGGTCTGTTTCATGGTGTGTAGAGATTAATGTAGACTGAAAGTAAATCAATCTACTGGCTATCCACTGATTAAACCAGGTAGCGGGTTACACAGAAAAAATGGGTTCGTTTGGGGCTAGAGATGATCCTTTTCTTTATGAAGTTGTCTAACGAAACCAAAAAGGGTTGTCATGTCGAGCCGCGAAGCTGGCGAGACATCTTGACTTTTAGCCAATTAGTCGATAAAGTCAAGATTTCTCCTCAGCTCCGCGAGTCGAAATGACAATTTTGATCATAAAACGGACCTGATTTTATTCGTTAGACAACTTCATTGATAGGTTCCTGCGAATAAAAAAACTTCTGCAACAAGTGATAGTTGGCGGCCACGCGTTTCATTTGTTTTGACAAAAGGGATATCATCAATCATCAGCGTCTCATCGTTGTACTCCTTGATATTGTATAGATCATCTCCCAAAGTATAGTAGTCTCTTTTTTTACGCAAAATATATCCAACCCCATCATGAAAACTAAAGGTTAGCATAGCCTCTTTTTCTGTAGAATCAGGAATAAAAATAAGCGTACATACTCCATCTCCCGTATGTTGCGCTGCGCGTGGAGACTGTGTGGCTATGAGCGTATCCAAATAGGCTTTATTCAGCCACGCGCCTGCAAATTCTACAGGAGTAGATCTGTTGGTTTCGCAGCTTATAAATAGGCTGGCGGCGAGAAGGAAGAGGGTGATTGTTTTCATTGGAACCAAGAAAATACTTCGCTTGTAGCACGTGAGATTACTGCTTTATCAAACTGTAAAATGGGGTATCCGATTCTACGAATATGCCATTACCAATCCAATTGCCACCATCTTCAAAGGCAATATATTCAATTTTATGCAAATGAAGTGTATCTGCATTGAATCCAAAGCCAAACTCTTCCTTGAAATCGCCCTTTCCTAGCCAAATAGGGCTTGAAGAATTTCCGGAATATGAGCGGTTGTCCATAACGCTATAAGTATCAAAATCATCCAAGCCTTGTATGCTCCCATTAGGTAAAAAAGTGACTTCTCTAGCCCCATTTTTATATGTTCCTGCAAATAGAATAGCCTCGGTGATATGTGTTAATTGCTGCCCATTCATTGCATCCGTTCTGACAAAATACTCTCCAGCAATTATCATATTCTCATTTTCAAAGGAGAGAAATAACTGAGGAGTCTCGCGCAGGAAATATTTACCTCCCTTTTTATCTAAAACTTGCTTTAAACTATTGTTTTGGCCGTAAGCGAGAACTGCCTCTTGGCCAATAGAATCGGGCAAATAAATTACCTTGCATATATCTCCTATCTTTTGCGCTGCGCGCGGGGATTGCGTGGCCATCAGCGTATCCAGATAGGCTTTATTCAGCCATGCTCCGGCAAATTCTACTGGTGTAGCTGTGTTGTTTTCGCAACTTAGGAGTAGGCTTGCGGCGAGGAGTAAGGCGAATATTTTCATTGGGGGTTTCCTAAGATGAATTGCAGAATGCAGATTGGAAATTTACTATTGCAGACTTAGTGCTTGGCGCACTAACCCACCACCTCAACCGGATAGAATGAGAAGCACAGAATAAAGATCAGTACTGCAATCCAGCCAAGGACTTTTCTGCCTGTGCTGAGTGGATGTTCTCGCCAGGCTGGTGGATGTTCCACGCCGATAAATCGGACGGCAAGAAAGCCGTACAGTAACCAAATCGGACTAGGCTGGGCTTTTGGAAAAAGGAAGCCTAAACCAATCTGAATAAGGATCAGTAATGCAACGATTGGCAATACCTTTTTAAAGCTTTTGCGTTTCAAAAGACGATATACAACGTAGGTCAAGTACGCTCCATAAAGACCGGCGACAAGCCATCCCGACCAATCCAGGAAGTTTTCGTAGCGAAACAAACCAAGCCCTCCGACAAGTGATAGCAGCACTACTACGGCGGTTGCAAGTCGGGCCGCACGTTGCCTTCCCAACAAGCCGTACATCACATGACCGCCATCCAACTGACCGATAGGAAGGAGATTGAGCGCGGTGAAAAAGAGCGCCAAATAACCGACAAAGAGCCACGGATAATGAATCAAATCAAAATGGGAAGGGATGCGATCTGGTTGAGCAGCGGTGCGTTTTAGTAGTTCAAAAAGCAGGTTGTTTCCCACCTTGTATGTCGGCACAATAAAGCGACTGCGTGCTATAGAGTCCTGAACTGCAAGTGGCAAAATTCGCTCTTCCTCTTCGAGCAATTCGGCTTTTTCAGTCAAGCTTAAACGCTCAAAAAAGCCGCCTTTTTCTATCCAGCTTTGCAGTTCTGCTTCGGCAGGAACCCGACCGAAAATCTCGACATAATCTCCGTTGATTGGTAGGACATATTCCTCCATCGGAGGAAGGGTCTGGAATCCATAGATTAGAATTCCGACGGCTACAACAAAACCGGCCAATGGTCCTGCGATTCCTATATCAAAGTATTGGGCGGTCGTGCGAGGCGTTTCGCGTAGGCGAATTACAGCTCCCAGCGACCCGATATTGAGTACACCAGGGATATAGATTGGAATGTAAAAAGGCAGGCTAGCCTTTACCTTATTATAGCGTGCAGTAAAATAGTGGCCAAATTCGTGGGTCGTCAGAAATAAAAGAAAGGCGAAGCAATAGCTTAAGCCAAGACTTAAATTACTGAAAGACAGGCCGCCCTCTTCTTCTGGAACAAAAAACGAACGATTTGCACGTAGCTCTGCTCCTACCATCATCGTAGTAAGAACAGTCAGGCAAAATAGTCCTGAGTGGATTAACCAAGGGGGAAGCTTTTTAAGCACGGGGCAATTCTAGGGATTTTTGTTGAGTCGGCTAAATTTTGTTCCAAATCCTGCGCAATAACCATGCTGCAATCAATACAATACCAAGCATCGGCAGGCCTACTGTCAGATTGCCATATAACAAATATCCACTGGCAAAGAGCAAACCATAAATGCCTACGCATCCGGCAAGAATGGCAAGAAGTTGTGTCGGGACATTGCCCCAGTCACCGCTGGTGCCAATCGCTTTCCAGCCAGGTCCGGCAGGACGGATTCGTTTGACAAATGACTCCAGCGTTTTGCGCTCCGTCTTGGGCGCGAGAAATGTGGCCAGTAGCCATGCGACGGTCGTAATTCCTACGATTCCCAGCAGCTTGGTTCCTTTACTAAATTCCATTTCGAAATGTCCCATCACTTCAAATGAAACCGCTACGCTGAAGCTCACGATCATTGCTACAATTTCGCTATACGCATTGATCCTCCACCAAAACCAGCGAAGAATAAAGAGCAATCCTGTTCCTGCTCCAATCAGCACAATGATATCAAAAGCCTGTTTGGCGCTTTGTAAATACAATGCATATATCGCTGCAAAGAGCATGATCACAACCGTCCAAAGACGCCCTACCCAGACGAGTTCTTTATCGCTTGCATCAGGTTTGACAAATCGCTTGTACACGTCATTGGTCAAATATGATGCTCCCCAGTTGAGGTGTGTAGATAAGGTCGACATAAATGCGGCGATGAGCGATGCTACGACGAGGCCTGCAAGCCCGGCAGGCAGGTAACGCAACATAGCAGCATATGCGAGGTCTTCTTTTACTTTGGCGGGGGACATATTTGGAAAGGCTTCCTGTAAGCTCGCGAGGTCAGGAAAGACCATAATCGAAGCAAGGGCAATAATGATCCAGGGCCATGGGCGAATGGCATAATGGGCCACATTGAAAAACAGGCTTGCGCCCAAGGCGTCCTTTTCGGACTTGGCAGCGAGCATGCGCTGTGCGACATAACCGCCGCCGCCCGGCTCGGAGCCGGGATACCAACTCGCCCACCACTGAACGGCAAGCGGCAGTACGACCAGACTTATAAGTGTGTCGGTGCCTCCCAGCGGAATAAACATATCCAGCCTTGAGCTTACGGGAGCCTGCTCAAGCATGTGACTCAGCCCTCCGACCTGTGGCAAATCCAGTACATACGATGCTGCCCAAAAGGAGCCGATTAGAGCTAGACCAAATTGGAAGAGATCGGTGAGTAGCACTGCCTTCAAGCCTCCCAATGCACTGTACACAACCGTCACTACGGATGCTATCACGAGGGTTTCCCAGGCTTCAAGGCCAAGTAAAACTCCACCGAGTTTGACAGCGGCAAGGCATACAGCGCCTAAAACGGCTACATTAAATATGAGGCCAAGATAGACAGCTCGGAAGCCGCGCAGGAATGCGGCGGGCTTGCCGCTATAGCGTATTTCATAAAACTCAAGGTCGGTAAGCAGGCCTGCTCGTCGCCAAAGGCGCGCGTAGGCGAAAGTGGTCAAGAGACCCGTGAGCAGAAAGGCCCACCATTCCCAGTTTCCTGCGATGCCGTTTTCGCGTACGATTTGCGTGACAAGTAAGGGGGTATCAGCAGCAAACGTGGTGGCAACCATTGACACTCCCAATAGCCACCAGGGCATATTATGTCCAGCAGCAAAAAAAGCACTAGGATTTTGGCCGGCCTGTCTGGCAACATAGATGCCTATTCCCAGCGAAACTCCGAAAAACAGGGCAATGATGCTCCAATCCAACATCTGAAATTCCATGCCGGAAGTACGGGAATTTTTTAAAGAAAAAGAGGTGCTTTTGTGATCAAACACAAAAGCACCTCTCTATAGTTCAGTAATTATCAAATTACCTCATTATCAAATGAGCTAATCAACTATCGTATCAAGGTAATCGTACCTTTCTTTTCAGTCATCTTGCCATTAGTATCAAGGAAGCGAGCGACATACACATACACTCCTTCTGGCACTTCTGCATCTGAAGCATCTCTGCCATTCCATGCGAAGTCGACATTGTTAGCTTTGAATACTTCACGGCCCCAGCGGTTATAGACGATAATCTGGAAATCAATGAGGTTGTATCCTCCGATTTCGTAAGTGTCATTAAATCCGTCACCATTTGGTGTAAAGGCTGAAGGGAAGAAGTCTCCGATAGTCTTGGTTACTTCGATCACCGCACCGCGTGTATAAGTACACCCGCGCTCGTCAGTAACAACAAGGGTTACCTCATAGCGACCTGGCTCTCTATACTCATGTACAGGCTCTGCCAAGGTTGAAGTTGTTCCTTCACCGAAGTCCCAATTCCATTCTACCAATGGTACAGAACTTGTCGCGTCAAACTCTACAACACCGAGTGGAAGATCCACTTGTGTGCGGCTAGTATTCAAGAGTACCTGCGCTTCATCGAATACACTTGCAGTAATAGGCTGGCGTGTATTGATACAACCTTCAGGTGACACTGGCTCAACATAGTATGTTGTAGTAAATGGCAATGGAGGCGTAACGTATGAATATCCTGTATGGAAAGGTTCTGTCGCTGTAGCAGTTTCGTACCAGTTAACGGTTACGCTTTGTGGTGCAGCTGCAAGTAGACGAGCAGAATTGCTGAAACAAACTGTTTCTGCAGTTAAGTCAGGAATTGCTGGTAATGCATAAACCTCTACTTCGCGATCATTAAAGCTTACACAGCCAGAGTCAGAAGTAACGCTTAGGCGTACATTGTAAATCCCAGGCTCATTATAGGTATAGCCGACTGCAGGTCCACTAGTAAAGCCTTGTCCTGCTCCACCGAAGTTCCAGTTCCAGGCAGCAAGAGCGCCAGGAAGGGAAGCACTTGAGTCAATTTCTGTCTTGCTGCGGAAAGACATTTCCTCTCCAATACAAACATCCTGGTAGGAGAAACGCACCTGAGGAGAAGGATTGATAATCACATCACGGATAAGCGTTTTTCTACATCCTTCTGAAGTGATAACCTCAAGGCGCACAGGATAAATTCCTGAGCCAACTTCACGGTATGATACTGTGGCGCTACGTGTGTCAGCTTTGTCGCCTTGCCCGAAGTCCCAGTCCCAACGCACCAATGGAGTCGCAGGGTTAGAGGTTGCTGTCTGTGTGTAGAGTACAGGACTGTTTTCACAATTTCCTGTAACCTCGAAATCAGCAACTGGAGTTTCGTGAATAGTTACTTCAGCTGTGGTGTCGTCTGAACAGCCATTTGCTGTGGTTACAGTAAGCTGGATAACTGCCTGTCCAGCATTTTCATATACGTGTCTTGGATTATCCCAAACAGAATTGTTATTCGGGCTAGATGGGTCACCAAAGTCCCAGAACCATTGGTTCACTTCATCAAGACCACCACCTACGGCAGCTCCATCAAATGCAAATACAACAGAATCCTGACAAGCGTTTACTACTGCAAAGCTTGCGATTGGATTTGGGTGATATAGAACCGTCTGAGTAATAGAATCAACACAGCCATTAGGAGTCTCTGCTACCAACGTCACATTGTAGAATGTAGGGTCAGTATACTGGTGAGTGGCATTATTAGATGTTGATGAATTTCCATCTCCAAAACTCCAGGTATACTGTGAGATATTACCGATTGATATTGTAGATGTATTGCTAAATGAATGAGGCAATCCTTCACAAACATTTTGGAATGTAAAGTCAGCTTCAGGTATAGCATCAACTGTCACCTGACGAGTAATGATATTTGAACAACCATTATTTGTTCCGATCTCTAGTGTTACAGTATATGTTCCTGGTGCAGAGAAGGTGTGTGTAGGATCTTCCTGGTTCGAGGTGTTATTCGCACCTGAAGCAGCATCGCCAAAGTCCCAGCTCCACGATACGATCACATCCTCACTTGTAGTGGAAGAATCGGTAAACATTGTAGGTGCGCCAGCACATACACGTTCGAAACCAAAGTTGGCTACAGGAACGGCATACGACTCAATACGTGCAAATACAGTGTCACCTTCACATCCCTGGTCAATTGGAATCATCCAAATATCGCGTGGAGTCGTCACATTGGTCAATGTGAGCAAGTTGCCAACTGCTGCAGGATCACTCCAACGGTAGTTGTCACCTCCCGAGCCTACGAGAATAGTGTTGTCGCCACGGCAAATACGCGTATCACCTGTGATAAAGCCTTGAGGACCTGGGTCCACGGTCACATTCACAAAGGTAGGAGGACTTGTACAGCCTTTTTCATAAGCAGCTACCGAAACAACGGTAGAGCTACGAGGCGCAAATCTGATTGTATTTGAACCAGGAGCTGGTTGGTTACTCCACTGGTAAGTAGTTCCACCACTCGCAGTCAAGGTAAGCGTGTCGCCACGACAGATTCGTGGATTTGTAGGTAATACAGTTACCGAGAGATTTGCATTCACCACAACACGGACAAAGTCAACAACCTGGCAGCCAGGATCATTAATATCCGTAGCGGTAACTTCATAATCGAAAGTATCACTTGTCGTAGATGCAGGTTGCTGGAAAGTAGGCTGGGCTATATTGGGATCACTCAAGAATGTAGAAGGACTCCAGGAGTATGCATGGTTGGGAAGGGAAGGTGTTCCGATCGTGTACTGGAAACCTGAACAGATCGTAAGGTCTGGACCGGCATTAGCAGTAACCTGTCCTAAAGCCGTAAGGAATCCACGGTAGTTATAGCTACAGCCAAATGTATCTGTAACCAGGACATCGTAGAAATACGCTCCAGGAGATGGATAGCGATGAATAAAACATGAATCATCTAAAAACGGTCTGATACGAACGTTGTTCGTGTCAAGGTTTCCGTTACCTGACCATGAGTATGTGAAACGGTTGGCAAAAGGGCTAGGAATAGTTGAGACTGGCTGGGCACAAAGTTCTACCTCGTTACAGTTCGCCAGTGCTATAGCAGTTGCAGTTGTTCGGTTTAGTACTTCATTTACACGAATCGTAAAGGTCTGATCCTGTACACCGTTAAGTGGGCATTGGTCATCCTCCACACGAAGCGTAAAGAAGTAAATACCAGGACCTGTAGGTATCCAACAAAAGCGAGCCGTTGGAATGTTTCCATTTTTACCTGTTGAGATAAAAGGAGCAGGAACACCATTTGCAGCATTTGTTAGTGTTGCACCAACCAATCCACGGTTAACCCAATTCATTGTATAGTCAAGCGTGTCAGGGTTAGTTAGTGGAATATCGAAACAAAGCTCAGCGCCGATACAAGCACTTACTACACTCACTGTCAAAGGATTGATAGGCACGCCGCCAAGGGTATAGTTATTTGCTGTTACCTGAGGAGGAGTACCACAGTTCTGGTTAATAACCTGTACCTGCATGTCACGTGTTACCGTTCCGATCAGGACTCCATTTCTGTATTCAAGTACTTCAAAGCAGATAACACCTACCTGAAGAGATCCTGGCTGAGGGTCAAATGTAACGTCACCCGTAAAAGGGTCCATGGTTACAACCCAGTCTGAGCCAAGTGGCTGCTGGAATGTAAAACCGCCAGCAGCGTTATAGTTTACACTTGTGTTGTTTGGAGGACCTGTTTTACAAGTAACCAAACGGTATGCAAGAGAGTCACCATCAGGGTCAACAGCACCCTGGTTATATGTCTGTATTTGGCCAGGGCCTGGAAGACAAATAAATGAAATAGGTGGTTCAAGAAATGTAGGTGAGTTATTACATGGTGTTACTGAGAGGTCGATAAGGGTATTATTTGTACCCAAACCACCAGTAGCACCACTGGTAATAGCACCGTTACGGCAGCATGATCCCCAACCGAAGCGGTAAGCAGTACAAGGAATAGAACCTCCAGTACCACAAACGTTATACTCGGCTATCTGAGTACCCTCAAGGATACCACAAATGGTTCCGGGAGGCGCTTGATTAAAGTTATAGTTACAGGTTGTAAGTACACTTGCACAGGTGGGCGTCACGTCAACGACACCACCTGGGGCGATCGCCCAATTGAGTGAGATCGTAGGGAGTGGGCTACATCCTACTGGTATACCTGTCCAGGTAACAGCGCCAACTGCATTCGGTACACCATTGTTAGGAATAGGTAGACTTCCACTGGTAGCACCACCGCAGCAGTCGTAATAAGCTTTGTGAATGAGGCGATAGGTACAAGGTCCTACACACTCAAAGGTCATGTCCAACCCAGCTTGGTGTGATGCCTGAGACCCTTGCAGGCCAAAAAGCATCATGCCTAGAAAGGCAAACAATAACTTTGTGTATTGAAAATTCTTCATAGTATTAGTTACGTGTTTTGGACGGATATTTCCGGTAACAAAAATGCATAAAATTCACTCCTTTTTAAGGCTGTCCGGTTAAAACGCCCATTTCCTTACCTCAATTGTATGGAATAAGGAGTGATAGGCTACAAACCCATAGCGTTTGGCATCTGATATGATCCCTTATCAATCCTCAAGAGGCTTCGTCACATATTCAAGCATCTACCCAACCATCAGGAATAAAGTCAAAACCTCCTTCATTATTTTTACTAAAAAATAAATACTGAAGGCCGTTGGTTACCAGTAAATGCGGAGCTTGAAGGACAGCATTGTAACGACCTATTTGGTAGAGGGTCTCTTGCGTGATGGATACCTCGGGAGCTTTACACTCACATACAATCCATGGCTTTCCATCTTGATCAAACACCAATACATCAAATCGCTTTTTTAATTGATGATACTGAATCTCCCGTTCAATCGCGATGCGACCAGCGCCGATTTTATGTGTGACATGAATATGCTGGAGCAATCCCTGACGTACTCGCTCTTCTGGTGCATCGGCAACCCAAACCTTACGAAAAGGATCGTAAATTTGAGCTTGCCCTTCCTGATCGCGTAATTGAGGAGGGAATTCAGAAAAAAGCGGCATGTTTGTCATTGATACAAAAGTAAGGAACAGTCAGACAATAAAAATAAAGGCATTTTGATCATATATAGTGTAACAATTTCAATAGAGGCTGCACTCCGGGCTAACTGGCTGGGGTGGATGGAAGAAGTCCACATTCCTGATGTCATGGCTACGGGCTGCTTTCAGTCATATTCACTTCAGGAACTTGTCGAGCCTAAACCTCAGGAAGGAGCCTACACCTTCAATATTCAATATCTCTGTGAAAGTCTGGAAGAATACGAGCGATACCAAAAGGATTTTGCTCCTGCCCTTCAGGCTGAACATACCAAACGATACAAAGACCGGGCAGTAGGCTTTCGTACTTTGCTGAGGCGTATTACGTAGAGAAAAGGCATGCCTTTTCTCTACATGCAGTTAACCGTTTTTTAATTATGAAAAACCCATCACTATTTCTTCTTCTTATCGCCACCATGCTCATGGCATGTGGCACGACGAAGTCTTCGACACAAAAAACCGAGATGATTCCTTTTACTCAAATTTATGCCGACGCATATGGGAATGCAGATGGGCAAGGGCATGTTTTGGTAAGCAGTGCGGATGAATGGGATGAAGCCTGGACGAGTTTGTATACCTTACAAGACCCGCCACCTCCCATGCCAGAGGTTGATTTTAGCAAAGATCAGGTGCTTATTTATCGTCTGGGCTCACGCCCTTCAGGCGGTTATGGTGCTGAGGTGGCAAGCTTGACCATAGAAGGAAATACGCTTCTTGTTCATATTCTGGAAAAACAACCTGGAGCAGGTTGCATCACAACGATGGCGATTACTAATCCTTTTGTGGTGATAAGCTTGCCTAAAAAAGACTACGATACAGTCACTGTTGACGTTAAAATAGAAAAAACACCTTGCCGCTAAGTCATTGGTTATTATTACTGCCTATATGTCTCTGCTGTTGGATACATCCAACAGCGGCGCAGTCAGTGCCCGATAGTCTCCGCCTCCAAGCCGAAGGCAAGGTCCCTTTTGTGTTTGGGCAAAGTGCAGAAGCAAGGCTCAATTTTTTAAGGTCCAGACAGCCGGACAGCACCGACGCCCAGAAGCGATATTTCTACCAAACCGCCAAACAAGTAACCGCCTATCTACAAAGCGGAAAGGTCCTGTACAATGACCAGGTATCTTTATATCTGGCAGAGGTGATGGACAGTTTGCTCGTCGCTGAGCCAGCGCTGAGGGCACAACTTCGTGTATATGCGGTCAAGGCAAGCGCCCCAAACGCATCGGTTACAGCAGATGGACTGGTCCTCGTAAATCTTGGCCTTATGGCGAGAGTCGAAACAGAAGCCGAGTTGGCTTTTGTAATAAGTCACGAAATCAGTCACTATGCGCGGCGCCATGCGCTCAAGCGTCTTGAAGATCCCGCCTCTGATGGTTTGGATGATACTCCACTGGCCAAAGATTTGTACAATCAGGCACAGGAACGCGAGGCCGACCAGGCAGGTCTCACCCGTATTCTTCGCTCACGTTATAAGCCTACGGCGGCTTTGCGCGTATTTGGGCGACTACAAGGACCGGGACTAACCTTTCCAGAACGTGCGCTCGATCTTGCGTGGCTGGCGCCGGGAGTGGGAAGTCCGCTTCCAACGTGCAGTGAAGGTGAATCCAGACCAGGGCCCAAGGTCCGTTCTCATCCGCTTCCGCAAGATCGTTTTGCAGCGCTTTATGGCCTTGCTCGTAGTTTGGACACGAGTAAAACAGCTGATTTTTTGGTGAGTAAAAGACGCTTTCAGCGTTGTAGGCTCGCGTCTCGGTATGCGATTACCAAGCTTAGTTTACAAGCCAGGCGCTATGAAGAAGCCTTGACAATGGCGTATAGCCTTTGGCGATTGGCGCCGGAAGCAAGCTTTAGCAAAGAGATTGCGGCGAAGGCATTGTATGGACTTTCGGCATATGCTGATGAAGGGAAACTATATGAGGTGCATCGGCCTGCTCGCCTGGAGTCAATGGCCCGACTGGCCTGCCTGATGGAGCGGCTCACTCCGCGCGAACTCAATGCGCTTGCGCTTCATTATGGCTGGAAGCACTTTGGGACAGATGCGCGATTCAAGCCTTGGCAAGATGACCTCATGTATCGCATGGGACGATTTCATATTTCGACCCGAGAGGTTATTGCTCCTCCGGAAAGCCGGGCCCTGGGCTGGCTTCAGCCTGTCTTCGATGACGCAAACATCGCCCCAATGATTGACGCCCAACTTGAAAAAGGATGGAATGCGCGTAATCAGGAATTACTTATCCCGCCGGAACCTACCACCCGCAAGGTGATTGTGGTCATGCCAGCCTACCAGCATATTGACAATCGAAAAAAGGCCAACCCTGTTCTGGAGGAAGAGGAGGAGGACCGCAAAGGCTTAGAAGAAAGGCTTGTTGCCTACTTGAGCGATCTACATTATGAGCCTGAAATTATTTATGCAAATGATAGTGCGGCCTTTCAGCAAGTGGCTGCTCTCCAGCAGTGGGAACGTGAGCAACGATCTCACAAGTTGACGCATGTTATTTCCAGCCAGTTTCATCTTCAACAAACCTATATAGAAGCGTATCAGAGCCCATATTTTATGTGGGTCGGCATAGTGTCTCAAACTGAACGAAAGACCAATAAGGCGTTGAAGTTATTGCTCGGAGCACCTATTTTGCCCTATACCATCATTAACACATTTGCTCCCAAACACACGACCTATCTATATATGTCACTCTACGATCTCAATGATGGTAGTTTGATTTATCAGGAAAACCGAACCATTCCCCGAGCTGATAGACCTGATGTGATTTCTGCTTCTTTGTATGACATGTTAAGCCGAGTCCGATTGTGAGATTTTTTGCATTAATATTCTGCCTGATACTCGCTGGCAATGCGATCGCGCAAGCGCCGGGTTACATCGGCAAACGCACGATCGTGGAGCTAGGCGTAACCGGTGCTCCATCGATTCTATACGGAATTGAGGAAGGACTTTGGGGGCCGGATCTGGAGTGTATTATTGGCGCAGAACGCGTGATGTCGCGACGCATATCGCTGAGCGTAAGTGCATGGGCGATGAGTAGTCGCGCCCGCTATGCAAATCCTCAGTTGGAGGGTGGTTTTGCGCGTGTGTCTGCTTTGGGATTGAATGGGAGCATTCGTTTTTATCATTATCGCCGATCAGGAGTACCCGCTCCGGTGGGGCCTTATCATGAGTTGGGATTAGGTGCTTTGCAATATCGCTTGCGCGATCTCGACGGAATCTATAATCCGCAGGGAGAGCGCCGTTTCGGCCCTTATGCCGACGGCAGAATCTTCTATCGCCTGGGAACGCGCAGTGTAATCAAGGACCGTTTTTGTTGGAATATCGCACTCGAGCTGGGGACGCTATTTTCGCTTCCTCAGACAAATTTCAGAGCGCAAGTAGGTCCTCGCGACCTGGGCCGAGCGCGGCTTATCCGCCACTCGGCCATCGGGTTGCATATTGGTTTTGGGGTGTTGTTGGATAAAAAGCCTTAAGCCGACAGTTTTTTTGAACTTTCCGCTTTCTACTATGCACTTTTACTCTGTAAGCCATCACGCTGCCTGAGCCAAGCCCTTTTCTCCACTGAAGGATAATTGCTCTCCCAGGTAACGGGCGATTTGGAACATCCCTTTCTTACCTAAGGCGCTTTCGTTTTCGGCCTCAGAGTTATAGTTGGTGTTGGTATTGACATCGTAGACAAAGCGTTGGCCGGATTCATCTTTTGCATATTCTAAAGCGCCTACGCCGATGTCATTTTCTTTTAGAAACCGGGCATATCGCTGGAGGTCTTCATTTTCATATTCATCGAGAACGACAAACTTGGCGGAGCTCCCTTCAGCAGGACAAAACAGATCGTCGATCTGGCAAGAGTCGGCAGGACATAGTTCAAAGCCGTTGCTGGCATCGATGCTTACCGCGTAGAGGAATTCGCCTCCCACAAATTCAGCTCGTGTAATTCTGCCATCGCTAGGCTTCACATACTGCTGGACCAGCCATATCCCGTCCAGGCTTTCGCCAATGGTGCCTTCCTGAATAGCGTGCTCCAAACTCGCTTGCGAATAAAACATTTGCACACCAGCTCCTTTTCCGCCGCGATTGGGCTTGATGATAAATGGATATTGATTCAGTTTTTTTGCGGCTGCTGCCAGCAGGTTTTCGTCATTGGCAATAATGGTTTTTGGGTGTGATATACCAAAGGATTGCAGACTCAGGTATTGTTCTGATTTGCGAAGCTCCAGTTGCAGTGCCCGTCTGCCGTTGACGACAGTGCGTCCATGGCGATGCAGCCAGGCAAGGATATTTTGGGTTACCTCCGGTGCATACCGATGATCACGTGTGTGAGCAGAGGCGCTCATCCTGTTGTAAAAAATGCCTTCAGGCGGAATCTGGTCCAGGTCAAAAATTTCTTTGCCGATATTCCATTCTTCATAGGGCAAATTTAGCTGCTCAAAGGCTTGTCTCAATGGAGGCAGCCATGCCTCGTTTTCGTGGATTACATAAATTTTACGCATGATTCTAATAGGTTTCTGTAGGTTTTGATCAAAAAAAAAGTAGCCTTCCCGCTGTGGGAAGGCTACTTAAGTCATATTAATATATGTTGAATTTAAGTTGCTACATATCCCATCTAGGTTGTCATTTGACAACAACAGATGCAACATGTACAGCTAACTGCGAAATTCATTTTATGCTTGTTATGCTTGCGAAGACGATATACCTCCCCGCAATGGTAATACTAAGCTATGAAGGAAGATTGATACACGCAAATAAACGCTTAAAGGAGAAGATTGTTTTGTTAAGTAGGCGTCAAATGGATAGGAAGAAATGAGTTCCTACTTTAGTTCCAAAATTCCCACCACTTCTTCCTGCTTCCTTTGTTTGTATCACGCTGATAACCAAAGCGTTCCATGATTTGGCGAAATTCATCGGCAGCCATTTTTGGGAATATATATTGGCTCTCATCTAATCGTGTGAAGTTAGATTTTGCATATTTTTCAAGAAGGTCAAATGGGACTTTTACATACTCCGTTTTATTCACCATCAATATCACATATTCTATCTGTGGGAGTAACTGTTTTTCTCCTGGAGCGATCACGACATATCGCCATTTAGACTCGTCTTCCTCGGTTATTTCAAATCTATTGGGGACTCGTATTTCAGATTCATCGATGAATTGAACTGCTCTGATTGAATCTATTATTTTATCATAAATCTCACTATCAGAGGAGGCGTTCTGGGAAAATATCTCCAACAGATCTGGGCCTATAAAGTATGGTCTCAGGCAGCCTCCGATCGTAATTACACTATTGTCTTTTTGAATAAGAAATTTGGTTGCGCTTAGCCCTTGAGTCTTATATGCCTCAGCCCACGATTCGTTAAATTTCGTTTTAAAGTCAGTGATTGTTAACGCATCTTCCTCATCTTCAGGTTCTATCTTAGAGTCCGTTATGGCAGCAATTGATTCGGCTAATTGACATGCTAGTATGTAATCATCTTTACTCGCTAAAACATTGATACTTATGTCAAATACCTCATCCTCCAACGCGACTCCTATTCCTCTTGTAGATTTATTAGGGATATGAAAATGTTTGTAGCCGGAAATGTCTTCTTCCAGGTCCAGGCTGTCTACATTACCTATTTTTATATCGTCTCGATTAAGACTTTGAAGAAGTGCTGAGTAGCTGACCTTCTGGTTTTTCTCTATTTCAAAGTGAAAACTCATTAATGGATGTTTTAATCATGGTGTTATGAGGGGTCCTGTAGCGAAACTATTTCAGACTTGTCTTAATATTGACTCTCGACGCATCAAATTTAAAGCTTATCAAGTACTCATACTTGAGGTGAATAATATAGAAAGTGTCCGTCCAAGTTCTTCCAGTAGACATCAATTCAAGAATAGCATCCTTTTTTGCTTTATAAAGCATCACTCCATGTGGAAGTTCTCCTGCAATCCAGAAACTCTCATTCGTCGCAATTAGTCCCTCAATTTTATCTATCGGATTTCTGTTGAATTCGATAGCATATTCATTTGTTGTGTTTATGCTATCCCACCAATTACAGAATGGTCTATTGTGATTATTCAGATCATAGTAGCCTTTTTCCCTGCGAATGAATATGGTCTCAATATTTTTTAAAATCCGTTTCCTGTCAACATGAGGAACTGAGAATTCTTCTTCTGAAAACCGCTCTTTAATGGCTGCTATTTTTTCATTCCAATGCATGTTTGAGGGAGTGACTGACTGTGTCTTTTAATATCTATGCACTTTCATTAAAGTTGAAAATCTCCATACTTACTATTCTTCTCTATCCATAAAAAGTATTCTCCAAACATAGTTCCGGATAAAAATTCTTCGGCTGTCTTCTCAATATTTTCCCCATCTATTGTTAGTCCAATACTTTTGTCTTCATCCAGATTCTCTTCTATTTCGCGTAAAAAATTGAATGCTGTAGAATCAAGTAAATGTAGCACCAGTTTATCCAGTACTCTTAATTGCTCTTCGCTTAAGCTTTTCAAGAACTCAAATCTTTCGTCATATAATTTTTGTAATTCTGGGCTAGCGTGCTGACTTATTTGTGATCTTTTGTATTCTTCATGCGATATAGATCTCGTATGCTCCTTTCGCTCCAAGTATAATTCATAATTTTCATCCCTCAGTTTCTGGATTAGAATTTGGCCAAGTTTTTTGTATTTAAATGAGATTTCCAATTTTGATGGTTTTAATTATTTTTTCATAGAAGAGAACATGTAACTCCCATCCACCTACTTTCCCTTCCCAACAACAAGCTTCCGATAGACAAAATAAAGCATCGACCCCGCCACGAGTCCAAGGCCTATTTTATGGAAGAGCTCAGGAGCAGCACCTTCAAATTCTCCTCGCATTCTCGCCACGTATGTCATCGCCATTACAAAGGCTACATAGAGGAAATATACTGCGTGTGCAGCCTTTTTATGCTTAATGCGCTCAAAGAAAATTGGATAGAGCAATATCATCAGATAGGCTAAACCTCCTCCGGCGAGTTTGTGCGGAATTAAGGTAATGCCATTGAGGTTTACATTCATCATGAGAAGGAAGAGATGGATGTAATGCAGTACTGCGAATGTCGCTGTCAATGCGCGTGTCTTTCCAAGTTCAGCCTCATTTGCCTGATCACTGAGCGAAAAATGCCAAATGGCGATTAAGAACGTCACCAGCGAGAGGCGGCCCGAATATCGAGCGGCATACCTAAAAGTCTCCGACAGGTCGGCACTCAGGTAGTATGATGTCAGAAAAATAATGACTTCGAGTGTGATTCCTATCGCTAAGAATTTCTTGAGATTTTTCATTTCTGTAAAACAACTGAAGATACTAAATCCGATTTACGACATTATATCTTATTCACAGCCCCCGCTACACCACGTTCAGCACCTGCTCCTTAATCTTGTCCAGTTCATCTTTCATGCCCACAACTGAGCGCTGGATTTCAGCATTGTTTGCTTTGGAGCCGATGGTGTTGATTTCGCGGCCCATTTCCTGCGCGATAAAGTTCAGCTTCTTACCCGTAGACTCAGGGCTGTCGAGGACTTCCTGGAAGTATTCCAAGTGTTGGGTGAGGCGAACGATTTCCTCATTGACGTCCAATTTTTCGATATAATAAATCAACTCCTGCTCGAAGCGATTTTCATCATAATCCTTGCGTGAGCGCAGGTCGTCGATGCTCGTCTGAATGCGCTCGCGCACTTTCTCAAGTCGGATAGGAGCAAGTCTTTTCACTTCTTCCAGGCCTTCTTTGATGGCGACAAGGCGGACGTTCAAGTCATTCTGAAGGGCTTGCCCTTCGTGGGCACGCGAAGCGAGAAGTTCTTTCAGCGCGCTGTCCGTTGCCTTTTTGATCAGGTCCCATTCCTCGGGGTCAGGATCATTGCTCTCCGTCGGAATAATCTCCGGCAAGGTCAAGATATAAGGCAAGTCCAGCTTTCCTGAAAGCCCCAATTCATCCTGCACAGCACGCAGTTCTTCCAAATAGGTCTTGGCCATCGGAAGATTGATATTGAGCGCACGTTTTGCCGGATTGAGAACTTCTACTGAAATAAACATGGATACTTTTCCTCGCTCCAATTCCTTTGAAAGGTAACTGCGTAATTGGTGTTCATACTTGAGATAAACACGAGAAAGCTTCAGGCCCAGTTCCAGATAGCGGTTGTTAAGCGACTTGAGTTCAACAGTGATGTTGTAATTGGGGGAACTGGCTGAGCCAGCGCCGTATCCGGTCATTGAGTGGATCATGTAATATTTTTTTGTAAAAAAGGGCCTTATATGTAGATTCAGGGCATGAATATACGCTTTTTAGGTACGGGAGGAGCCTTCGATTCACATTTAGGAAATTCTGCTGCCTGGATAGAGCTAAATGGGAGCAAAATTTTACTGGATTGTGGGCACAGCGTATATGGAAAATTACGGGCTTTAAATCTTGCTGGCGAAATTGACTATATCTTGCTTACCCATCTACATGACGATCATGTAGGAAGCCTGTCCACCACCATTCTGCATCACAAACACGTGTGCCAGCCAGCTCGTAAGGCTCGTATTCTATATCCGGATACGCGCCACGGCAATCTGATGAAAGAACGCCTGACGGCATACCTTGCATATTCGCTTATGCAGCCCGAAGAATATGTAGATTTTATCCCGCTTGACAACATCGACGGCATTACCGAGATCGATACAACGGGTCATCATGTTGCCGATATGGTTTCGTTTGGGTTTATGTTTGAAGATAGCGACTCTCGCGTCATTTACTCCGGCGACATGGGGACGCCTCGTCTTATTTTTGATGAGGTGGATAAATTTGCAGAAAAAGATAAGAAGGCACTTACTGTTTTTCACGAAACGTCCTTCGCACCTTCCAATGGGATTCACACTTTTTACGAAGATTTGATGCACCTCCAGGAAGATCATGATGTTTACGTATATCACGCTGATCCCAAACGCGCACCTGAAGACTGCAATCTGAAATTTGTATGCGATCAGCCGGAATTTATGATGTAGGAAAAATAGAGGGAGATAACCTTAACGGCTACCCCCCTTGTTTTGTAAACATTAAGGATATTTTAAACTAGGAAAATCCCTGTATCTACTGTCAAAGTTTCGGTTTTTGTACAGTCTCCAGTAGCACACTTAGGTGAACAAAAGCCTTTATTATTAACGATTTCAGGGGAGCAAGCATAGGAGCAACCTTTGCACGTAACCGTAAGCCCACCACCCGTAGGGCCTAGTTGCTCATATAAATTTCCGTTACCAGTATCCTCAAGTGCAACAGCAGCTTTTAAACCCTTTTCAGCGTCTATAGCCGTTAATAGATACTGTGAATGCTCCGAATCGTAAATAATTTTAAAATCCGACAGATTGGCTTCAATCTCTCCATTGGCAAGAACATCTTCCCATTGTGCCTTCATGTTTTCAAGGTCATAGGTTATGGTATATGTTCCATTTGAGGCGGTTCCAATGATAGGCGTATCATCCGCTGAGTTGCTAGTGCAATTGAACGCCAGGCCAAACCCAGACAATATCAAAAGCGCTGTGAATAATAAAAGTGGTCTCTTCATGATTAAAATGGATGTTAATGTGATTTTTGAAATGACACGTTTTGCCATTTTTGATGCTTAACGTTTTTTTTTGTTATTAAAGTTGTTTACGATACAACTTTTTTTGTAAAAAGAAACGAATACAAACTCCTTCCTATCTTTGCGCTTAATACTATGAGCAATCCCGAATTAAAAAAGTTTGGCACCCTGCCGGTGTTCCTTACTTCTATCTGTACGATTCTAGGCGCGATTCTATTTTTGCGTTTTGGCTGGGCCATAGGCCAGGTAGGCCTTCTTGGCACCATCGGAATCGTGATCATCGGTCACCTCGTGACAATCCCAACCTCGCTTGCTATCGCTGAGATCGCAACGAATCAGCGCGTAGAAGGCGGTGGAGCATACTACATTATATCACGCTCATTTGGTCTGAATATAGGTGGCGCGATCGGTATAGCGCTTTATCTATCACAAGCCATTTCGGTTGCCTTTTATGTAATCGCCTTTGCAGAGTCCTTTAGGCCTGTCCTCGACTCGCTGGCCACCTCGGGAGTGAGCCTTGACTGGATGCGGGCAGCCACAGGAAGCTGGGAATTGCGCTGGATCAGCATACCGAGTATGGCACTGCTGGCAGCACTTGTACTTACACGTGGTGCCAACTCAGGCATGAACCTTCTCTATGGTGTCGCTGTTATTCTGGGTATCTCGCTTTTGATGTTCTTCTTTGGAAAACCTGTAGAGGGATTTGAAGGAACATCACTCACGAGCGTACTCTCCGACGCCTTTAATCCTGACAAGCTAAACGAGGCCAACATGAGTGCGGCGACCTTTAAAGAACTCCGGCAAGGCCCGGCAGGCTTCTTTTTGGTCTTCACCATTATATTCCCCGCCTTTACCGGCATCATCGCCGGCCTTGGGCTGAGTGGCGATCTGCGCGATCCGAGTAAGTCCATTCCACAAGGAACACTTTGGGCTACCGGAGTAGGAATGATTATCTACATCCTCGTAGCGATCAAGCTCGCCATGAGCGCACCCGCCGAGATGCTCGTCAATAAGGATCGCCTTATCATGGGTGATATTGCGATGTGGTACTGGATCGTTCCGATCGGCCTTGCGGCAGCGGCTATTTCCTCTGCCCTTGGTTCCATATTGGTAGCGCCCAGAACCTTGCAAGCACTTGGAGGTGACAAGGTCCTGCCTGGTAATAGTAGCGACTGGGTAGCGGAGGTTAGAGAAAAAGATAAAGAGCCTATCAATGGCGGAATGGCCACGGTCGTGATCGGTTTTGTATTTGTGCTGATGGGCAATGTCGACTTCGTTGCGGAGATTATTTCGATGTTCTTCATGGTGACCTATGGTGCTATCTGCCTGATTTCATTTATGGAGCATTTTTCTGGAAATCCGGCGTACCGCCCTTCCTTTAATTCGCGCTGGTACCTTTCACTGGCTGGAGCTATTTTATGTATTTGGTTGATGTTCAAGATGAAGGCCAGTTATGCCTTTGGTTCTATCATCGTGATGGTCGGCTTTTATCTCTGGATTAGTCGCACCAATAAGAAACAGGACGGTCTTGTCCGTATTTTCAAAGGGGTGATTTTACAGACGAGTAGGAGCTTGCGTGTATTTCTCCAAAAGCAGGCTATTTTTTCAGAAATCGAGCAAAAAGAAGATGAGAAGCCGACTGGCCCGGAAGCTAACTGGACGCCTTCACTGGTATGTCTGTCGCGAGACAGCTTTCAGCGTTTAGGAAGTTTTGATATGCTTCGGTTTTTGAGTTATAAATATGGTTTTGGAACCTACGTACACTTCCTGGAAGGACGCTATTCCAAGCAGACAGTAAGTGAATCCAAAGCAGAATTACGGCGCCTCGCTGGTCGCGCCAAAACAGCTCGATCCAATGTCTATGTCGATACGGTTATCAGTCCGTCATACACCTCTGCGATCGCGCATGCCTTGCAGCTTCCTGGTATTTCTGGACAGGACAACAATACCTTTCTGTTTGAATTTTCTCCTCATGAAGAAGACAGTCTGAATGATCTTTCAGAACACTTCGGCATGATCAAAGCGGACGACTTTGACGTCTGTGTGTTGCGCTCTAGTGATAAAGGATTCGGTTACAAAAGACAGATTCACCTTTGGCTTACTGCGCAGGATTATGAGAACTCCAGCCTGATGATTCTCCTGGCCTATATTATTTTGGGGCATGATGAGTGGCGAAAAGGAGAAATTAAAATCTTCGCTATTTACCCTGAAACAGAACTCGAAACCCGCAAAGAACGCCTTCTGGCCTTAATTGGAGCAGGACGTCTGCCTATTTCACCGAATAACATCAGCTTTATATCGCGCAAAGATGATGTAAGCATCAAGTCTGTAATCGACAAAACTTCCAGCGATGCAGACCTTACGATACTCGGCTTCCGCAAAGAAGCCTTTAAACATGACCCGCGCGAAGTATTCACAGGTTTCCCAAGTTTGGGTAACGTCCTTTTTGTACACACCGATAGACCTAAAGAGATCGGGTAAACTGCCAAATATTCCTCGTCGAGTTATGTGTTTTGAGTTGAGGGTTTTGAGAAAAACGCTGGTCTTTTTTGAACTCAAAACACATAACGCACAACCCCCAACAACTGCCTATAATATGCGATACCTTATATATACTACGCTTCTTTGTCTGATTATCCCTTTTTCAGTAAAAGGCCAGGAGCAAAGTAGTATCAAGTTTTCTGTCCAAAACCCCCGGGCAACTGTCCAGAGCCACTTATACTTTCTTCAGGATGAAAGCATGGACCCTGCAAAAGCAGCTCAAACGTTGCTCGCAGAGGATTTGGAACAAGCCGAAAAAGAAGCACTTGCACGCAAGCTCAAGCAAATATTCGACGGTTCAGGAATTTTTATCGAACTCGCCGATATTCCAGATAATCCTAACCACATCGACAGCATAAGCGGAAAGGCGCGCTATATTCTGACCAGTCGCTTTCCTGAACTGTATGTCCAGCGCTATGATAATAAGTGGTTGTATAGTGCCAAATCTGTAGCGGCCATTTCTCATATACATGATGAGGTCTTTCCCGCCGGTGCCAATCTGTTTGTCAAGCTGACCAGTATCGTTGGATCGTGGAGCTTTCTGGGACTGCGTTCCTGGCAGTGGACCGGAGCGATCCTTTTGCTGCTCCTTACACTGGCAGTGTATTTTGTTTTTGTGCGCCTGCTAGGCTGGATCGTCCAAAAACTGATTCCGCGAATTTTTAAAGACGGACTCCTTGAGCCGGGACACCTTTTGCCGGTAACCCGACCTTTAGCAGGTTTGCTTGCAGTGATCGTGTTTATGCGCTTTTCGTCAGGCTTATTATTCCCTGCCGAGTTTATGCAATACTTCCATTTGGGACTCAAGTTGTTGGCAGGAATATTGGGCATTATTACGGCGTACAAACTGGTCGATTTGCTGGGTGTGATGGCCAGCAACCTGGCTGCGCGCACCACCAACTCGATGGACGATCAGCTCGTGCCTTTGGTTAGGCGTTTGTTAAAAATGCTGGTCGTTGCGTTTGGGGTGATCTTTATTTTACAAAATCTGAATGTCAATGTCACCGCCCTACTTGCTGGTGTATCGATCGGTGGCCTGGCCCTTGCCTTGGCCGCTCAGGACACCGTCAAAAACTTTATCGGTTCTATCTCGATCTTTACCGATCGACCTTTTCAAATGGGTGACTTTATAGAGACTTCAGGCATTTCTGGAACCGTAACAGAAGTAGGCGTTCGCTCCACGCGATTGATCGACGGCTCAGGTGCCAGTATTTCGATCCCGAATGGCGTCATCGCCAACGCAACCATCACCAATAGTGGCACGCGCACATACCGCCGGTTGACCACCAACCTTACCGTAACATATGATACGGCGCCGGGCGTGATGGAAACATTTGTAGACGCGGTGCGCACAATCATCCAGGACCATCCGCTTACCGTTGCTGAAAAAACGGTCGTGCAATTTCATCAAATGTCAAGTTCATCGCTCGATATTTACCTGGCGATGGTATTTGATACGCCTGCTTTTGATGTGCATTTAAAAGCCCGTCAGGAAGTGTTGCTCGCTATTATGGAAAAAGCAAAAGAACTCGGCGTCGACTTTGCCTTCCCAACCACCACTGTTCATTTAGAGCAGTAGATTGGGGATGAATAATAAACAATTAGCTTTGCATCCTGTATTGATAATCGATCATTGTTAATATTAATTTTATGACAATACAAAGACTCCTTATTGCAAATCGTGG
>JBGCFB010000295.1:0-2715 GCA_045106685.1 Bacteroidia bacterium
AGGTTTGCTCGAGAGCCATGTTTCGAGCTGAGCTTCTGTTATACCAAGGCCGATAATTGCACCTGCGTGTAAGGTGCTGAGATCAGCCAGAGTCATGGCGGTAAATTTATCAATATCGCTGATTTCTTGCTTTTGACAGTAACTTTCAATCAGTACTTCTGCCGCCGAGCCATGTAAGTCTTGCGCTACGATTTGTCCCATGATGGCTTTTCTTTGCTGGCGATATTGAATGCGGAATGCATCAATTTCCCCGAGCGATTTTTTGACGACGCCATATTGTTCGCACGAACGTGAGTACGCCCAGGCAAATAGTTCAAGCATCGGTTCAATATCATTTTTTTCGTAAATGGCCAAAAGTGCCGCAGTGTAATCATCTCGCGCAACATCGGTAAAACTGAGCGGACACAGATTACTTTTGATAAACGGAATATTGCAGCTCAAGCGAGAGGTTCTTTTGTTCACATCCTCAAATGCCTGTAAGTAGGATAAATGCACCAGAAAAAAGAAGCTTTGCTCGAAAGGATCTTTGATCTTTTTTGCTTTTTGTAATATCAGTTCAAAGAGTTCCTTCAGAATATGAGGGTTTCCCAAAGGCTTGTATGTAGATTGACCGATATCCACTTCCAATGTTCGGATATTACCGCAAGCTTGAGGGTTTGCGAGTAAATCCTGTGATAGGAGATGGTGCAAATTGCGGATGGTCAGGCTGTTAAGCTCCATATCCTGTGCATTTTCTACCAGAAACAGGATGGCTTCTTTGTGGTTCATGATCATCACGGTTTCTTCATGAACCTTACCTTCTGCGGATATGCCTTCTTCCACCAGCTTTTGTGTATCTAGGCGGGAGTAGGTATTACCTTCCAAGCGGCTGGAGTTGTAGGACAGGTCGATCAAAAGCCGCTGACTGATTTGCCGCGCATAGGTGCCTGCCGCTAACTGCTCATCGAAACGTTTGCCTGCTTGAAAGAGTGCTTCTCGTATCTTTTTATGGACATTTTGGCTTTGATTAGGGATATAGGAGTCCAAAAAAACACGGTTATAGGACACTTTTCCTCGAGCGTGGAGGAGGGTATCCAGAAATTTGAGCTTTTGTCGGCCTCTAGGACTGAATATATTGGCTGAATTGTCTTTTAAGTGTCCTTTACCTGCCTCTATAGAGACTTCAAGTGGGTGATAGCGAGTCGCTTTTCTTTCACCTTTTCTGGCTATCCGATTTTCATTAACGAGTGCCGTTAATCGCCGTTGTAAAGTCTTATCATTAATAGAGAAGCCAATTTTTTCAGAGATTTTTCCACGAGAAAGACCTTCAGCATGCCTGCCTAGAAGGTTGACGATTTCTTCGTTTTGTTGCTCAATGTCTTGTGCCATGTTGATCCTAAAAATGTCCTTTAATTGAAGATATCTCATTTAAGAGACATGATCAATCTATTTTTAGGACACTTTCTTTTTTAAAGGACATTTGTTCTTTAGGAAGCCATAGATACGGTGAATATATCTCTTATTCACCGCATAAAAAGCGGTGATTGCAGGCGGTGTGAATTTATCCAGAATCCCGAATCCAGGAGGTAGGCGCGAATCTTCACTTGTTGATTAATCGTACACTAGCCACCTGAATAACAGGCTTTGAGTAGGGCATTCCATTCTGCCAATAAATCTAATAATTGGTTTGTAAAATTTCGTTCTAGGCGCGCCATTTTATTAACCCAACTTCGCAGCTTATTTTTAAAAATCCATATAATTCATGCACTTGCGTGATTTATTTTGAAAAGTTGGCACTACAAATTTTGTTTTTCTTAATTATTGTTTTTTGTTTACCCAATCGATCCGCTGTAATACCGAGTGCATCATAAAGCATTTTCTGCTCCACTTCTGCTCGTGTTCCCCGTCTGCCAGACTAGTTGTGTGTGCCGCAGCAATGCGGAGAGGGAGGCAAGGAGCTGACCTCGCTGTATGAAAAGCTACAGAAGCGATGGAGGAATTGTGGCCCTCCGGAGTCGGCCTGCAGGGGCTGGCTTCAAACCACCGTTGAGCGGCATTAGCTGAAGACTGTTGTCGTGAGCGTCAAAGGAAAAAGCGTACCCATGTGGTGCGTCAGGTATGAATCGAGAAGGCGAGTACCCACGAACCATCGTTAAGGTGTCGATACTGGTAAGTGACATCAAAACCGGGGGCCACAACTACTCCCGGGATAAGCCCATCGGGAACCTGTTTACTGGGTGGGCGGTGTCCGGCATAGAGATAGATGGCGCGAGCTCGATATCAGGCGCTTCTGTGGAACTGCGGGAACTCGATCAGGTGATGTTAAGGGAGACGGTCAAGTGAAGAAAAGCGAGATCAAGAGTGCCGATGCACCAGAACGAGGACGGACGGACTTGTAGTAGTGTTGAAGGCATTGTAATGGTGCTGGAGCGAAGGAGTCCGATTGTGCCAGTTGTTGTATGTACCAACTCGTCAAGAGGATGAAGACATGACAGTGACAAAACCGTTTGATATTCCAAAACGTCTGGTATGGGAGGCATATCGGCGGGTCAAGTCCAACAAAGGACCGGCCAAGGTAGTTGACGCCAGACACTGAGCTACCAGTTGATGATGAGATATTGGGAGTCCCCTTATTAATGCACTTTATCATTCGGTAGATCACCTTATGATAAAGCATGAGCTTCTTCCTGAGTCGCCTGAAAATGAGATAAGGTGTTTAGATTAAATAGAGTCCTA
>JBGCFB010000296.1:0-4949 GCA_045106685.1 Bacteroidia bacterium
CTTTAATCCTCACCTTCTCTTTCTATATCGTAGAGATATAAACGGACGCCAAGCTTGATAACGCCAAAGATTTGCTCCTCCTTATCGTCATTCCCATATACTTTGAGGGAATACTTTGCAGGGGATTCGAGTTCCAGAAGATCGATAGCTTCGTAGATGATTTTCACATCAACCTGATTATCATCCATTTCGCCTAGCCATTCTCCGTTTTCGATAATGGGAACTTCTATCGGATACTCAACTAAATCATGGTCTGGCCCTTCAAGGATCACCATAAGTGGCAGTGTTTCCCGATTGAAGGTGCTTTTGTCACATTCAATTGTCAACTCCAGGCGGGTAGGCACGACAGGCTCAGGGGCATCAAGTTTGATAATAAACTCAATGGGCTGGTCGGCAAAATGTAAGGTATACTCAGGAACTTTTTCGATTTTGGAATAAATAGGCACGACTTCACCGCAGCTATGTAGCAGGAAGGCTAGAACTCCTAACAGAATGACTGACAGTAATTTGCGCATCTTTTTTACTCCGTCGATAATAAACCCAAGATACAAGCTCACGAGGAGATTATAAAGCGGAATCAAGCTTTTCGAAAGCTCCGATTTTGGTAAACTTATCCAAACGTGACTCAATCAGGTCATCAGGAGCAGCTTTGCAAAGCGCTTTAATGTCCTTACTCAACTGTGCTTTGACGGCTACATAAGCCGCTTCAGGCTGCTTATGAGCACCACCAAGTGGCTCTGGAATGATCCCGTCGATAATGCCAAGGCGAAGGTTATCTTCGGCAGTAAGCTTCAAGGCTTCAGCGGCAGTTTCTTTATGATCCCAGCTACGCCAAAGGATACTAGAGCAAGATTCTGGAGAAATAACCGAGTACCAGGTATTTTCCATCATATACACCTTGTCCCCTACTCCGATGCCCAAAGCACCTCCTGAGGCACCTTCTCCGATTACAACACAAATGATCGGCACACGCAGGCCAGCCATTTCATACAGGTTGCGAGCAATCGCTTCTCCCTGACCACGCTCCTCAGCCTCAAGGCCTGGAAACGCTCCTGGAGTATCGATGAAGCAGATAACAGGCAGACTAAACTTCTCTGCCATCTTCATCATCCGTAGCGCTTTGCGATAACCCTCTGGGTTAGGCATACCAAAATTTCGGTACTGGCGATCTTTCGTTGTGCGACCTTTCTGTTGGCCTACGACAATCACTGACTGACCGTCAATTTTTGCCATACCACCGATCATTGCTTTATCATCGGCAAAATTGCGATCACCGAATAATTCGACAAAGCCATCACACACTGAATCGATATAATCCAGTGCATACGGTCGATTGGGGTGGCGGGAAATCTGGACCCGCTGCCACCTGGAAAGGTTGCTATATATCTCGTTTTTGCGAGATTGAATTTTCTCTTCGAGTTCTTTCGTAGCCGAACTTACGTCCATATCATTCTCCTCCGCTACGCGCTTCACATCAGCCAAACGCTCCTCCAACTCTACGATGGGCTTTTCAAAATCAAATACTTGTACAGATTTAGCCATTCTATCTTCGTTTATCTGGTTTTGGTATCGGCTACAAACATAACAAAAGTTTCAGGGCTTTGGCTCCTGATTGATGTGGTAACAAGAAATAAACTCCTGGTTTTAAATTTAGAGCAGATAGATAGAAGCTGTTTTCGCGGATATTCTGTATTTCCTTGATCTTTTTGCCATACACATCAAAAAGAGAAAAAGTCAAAGCCTGTCGTCCTGAATTTGGAAACGATATCCAGGTTCCGTTTTGGAAAGGGTTTGGATGAGCAGTGATCGTATTTTTATCAAAAACGCCCTCAATAGATACTGTACTTAGGTTTACTGTCTGTAAAACAGTGTCAAAACCGCAGCGCATATTCTCAGTAATCAGCCTCACGTGGTAGGTTCCATTTGCCGCATACGTGTGGACAGGAGAAGGCGTATTCGTTGCGAAATCACCATCTCCAAAATCCCAACTCCAGCTCGCATTATGCTGCCCATTTGCTAAAAAATCAACCTGTGCGCCTGTCGGTTTCCAACTGAAATTGGCATTAGGTGAAGGTATTAAAACCGGATTTATCGTGAGGGAATCTTTGGTACCAATAGCGTCCTCAATAAGCACCTTATACGTCCCAGCAGAGTCAACTGCCGTGGAAGATCGCTGGCCAGGATGTTGGCTGCCTTGCCAAAAATATCGATAAGGTTTAGCGCCTTTTTCAACCATAATCTCAATAGCTGCTTTTCTACAAATAGGCCCATTGTCCACATATTTCAGCTGCGGTTTTTCATAAATAGTGTGCAGTACTTCTGAGGTTATGACGGGCTTATTAAAGTCGAAATAGATTGCAGCTTTATTTTTTATCTGGGTCAAATAGGGCAGCTGCGGCTTTCGTCTGATTTTGAAATGGACATAGCCCTGACTTGCCTCAACATTACGCGCAGAGTCTGGCAAGCGAATATTATCAAACCGAAATTCAACGATACTATCCTCAAGTATGCTAACAGAATAAGGATGGCTATTTTGTAAAACAGACAAACTCCGAGGTACCAGGGTTTCGCTATCAAGTGTATCCAAAATTTCGACATAGAAAGCAGTATCAGTTCCTGTGTTTTGAAAACGGATGGTATAAGCGATCCATGCTTCATCCTCTTTCAACCAGCCTTCTGACCCTCGCGGGGGCGGGCTAGCCTGCTTGTCATTGGGATCAAAGGAACCCACGACCCTTCTCGTGAAATCGATCACATTATCCGTTGGCCGCACGTCCTGACTATCAGGAAACAAATGCGCATGGATGCGATAAGGCGTTCCTAAGGCCACTGTACTATCTGCCTGTAATGTTATCGATGGGCTAAAGGGTTGCAGATTAGACAAGTTCTGAATGAGCCAACGTATTGTATCCGATGCGGGCGAGATATAATCCGGTGCTGGCCTAACTGCCATTACCGAGAAAAGGGTGTCGAGGTAGGTTTCTAAATAACCCGTAAAAGGCCCTAGGCTATAGTTCGACACATTAAACGTAAATATCGCTGGCATTCCTGGACGTACAAAAGGAGGAGTCATCATACCTACTGCGGCATTTTGGAATGGCGTAAAACTCCCATCATATTTTACAGGAAAATGAAAGGTCCTTTTATTCCTCAACGTGTCAAGCCTTACCGTGTCTAGCTTGCAAGATGCTATGGGTTCGAAACCGTGGCGAGCTGCATAAGGATTCACAATAAGGGAGTCGTAAACGGTTGTTTGATATCGCCCAAAAGAATCAGTTTGAATCCAGCGCCCATCTACCCGCAGCCAGGCATAAGGGACAGGGGTCTCGTTGAAATCTCTGGTACAGCTACTATCAAGATCGTGATATATTATCCCGCTCAATACATAGCCACAAATTGTGACTGCACTAAAACGGCCCACCGCTGTTTTGGAGCATCCAATAGAATCCGTAACCTTGAGATTATAGCCTTTGCCCATTAAAGCCCTTTTGAGTGCGACTGTGGTATCACCTGTGCTCCAGCGATACTGAAGTGGTGGGTAAGCTGTGGAAGTAAATCCATATAGATCTATAAGCGCGGAATCGCAGACATATAATCCACTGGTAATGCGGTGGCGAATAGTATTGACGAGGGAATCGACTTCAAATCGAAAACGGCTTAGCCTTCCCAGGCGATCTGTCACGGTGAGGGAATACGCTCCCTTGCGCAAGTGCAGTAAGTCCGCTGTGGTATCACCGGTACTCCACTGGTATTGGTATGGTCCAAAGATGCCGTTATTCGTGATATCAATAGCGCCATCGCCTCGGGCACAGGTTATGTCGTCGACCCTTGCAGTAATCCAAGCGGTATCTACGACGACATTTATATAGCCATAAGCTTCTGCATGTAACGGGCATTGATTATTGTGTACCAAAATAGAGACTGGATAGAACCCAACTATAGGAGGTGTCCACCGAACCTGGGCGATTGCAGGGTTTTTTCCAGACTGGGTCAGGAGCATGCCTGGAGGCATGGTGCTTGATCGCAAAAAAGGACCTCTATACGGATCTTGTACAATAGGGCCCGTAGCTGAGCTTGGCTCTTTTCGTAGGCCTAACTCAAAAGACAATAAGGTATCGAGCGTGCTTTGGCTATGCGCATACACCTGAAAGTCAAGCGGCATTCCCGCCACGGCATGTATTACCAGGCTATCTGTTCGCTCTCCTCCGATTATATTGGCGATGCTGTCGATGCTTGGAGCTGCTCTACGCTGGCAGGTAATCGCTTTGACGTGCATGTCCATTTTGGCAGTATTCAATAACTGGCCATTTCGAAACTCATCAACAGACACACAGAGCATATACTCACCTATCGCTCCAGGTTGTGGCTGAACACGCAGTATTCCAGTGACTGAATCGAGCTGAATATTCCAAGATGTTCCAAAAGGTTGCAGCGCTGTATAGCCTGGATTGTATGCTACCGGAATAGAAGTCCCATTAACCCAGTGGGTGTCGCATGTATCAATTCTATACACCAGCAAGTCACCATCTGGATCGACCATTGTCAGAGGAATATCGACTGCCTGCCCGACACATACATATTGTAAAAGCGGCGTGACCATCCGCGCTGAATTATTGCAGGGAGAAGTGGACAGATCAATTTCCAATCCTCCAAGCCAAATACCGCCACCGTTTGTAGTTAATACAGTCGAAAGCCGACAACATTCGTAATATCCTATTTCAAATTCAGTGCATCCATGTGAGACATTGGTGAAGTCAAGCTGACCTTGCCACAGATATTCTTCATTACCTCCCAAGGTGCCAATTGGGAGCCCAAGACCACACCAGTTGATGCTTGCACAGACAGGCGTAACGTCCTGTATATACACCATTCGCCAGTTAATAAATGGTATCGTGTCGGCACAGCCTACCGAGCGAGCAAACAAGTATGGTAGAGGTGCTCTAAGATTG
>JBGCFB010000297.1:0-20750 GCA_045106685.1 Bacteroidia bacterium
CTCGAATGGATGAGCTTCCGATCGCCGCTGGAGCCGGGCAGTGAGGAGCGTTGGAAGCTGAAGATTTCTGGGCCGAAGGGCGAAGCCGTCGCAGCCGAACTCGTCACCGCGATGTATGACGCATCGCTTGATGCTTTCGCCCCGACCAATACCTACGGACTTTCGCTCTACAGCAAGTCATATGCAAGCAACCGCGGCATCTCTGCTGGCTGGGGGCAAACGGGCGGAAGCGTCTTGTCAGAGAGTTGGAACAAAGGCGTCGACGTACGCACACCGCATAGCTATGATCGCTTGAATACCTTTGGTTTTGAGCAAGGTGTACGGGGCATATATAAAAGCTATGGGTATCGCACCTTGAGCGCGCGTGGCGCGCGCAGCGCAAGCACAGTAGAACGTAAACGTATGGCAAAAAGCGCAGCGCCGCAGGCAGAAATGGCCGAAATGTCGCTAGAACTTAGTGCCTCTAGCTCAGCCACTTTTGCAAATGTGGCACCTGATAGTGATGCTGACGGAATAGCTGATGTTCTCGACCAAGAGCAGCAAAATCCAAGCAAAGCAGAAGGTGAAACAGATAAAAATGATGCCCCCGTCCCTATCCGCACCAACCTCCAGGAAACCGCCTTCTTTTTCCCACAACTCAAAACCAATGAAACGGGCGAAATAGAACTGGTCTTCACGATGCCGGAGGCGCTTACGCGCTGGAAGCTCACTGGTTTGGCACATACCAAGGACTTGAAGATCGGTACGATAGGAGGAGAAGTGGTTACACAAAAAGACCTGATGGTACGCCCGCACTTGCCGCGCTTCTTGCGCGAAGGTGACCAGATCACCTTGAGTAGCCGTGTGGTGAATCTCACCGATGAAGACATGCGTGGTGAAGCGAAGCTACAAATCCTCGATGCGGTTACGATGAAGGATATTTCGGCGCAAATTGGGATTGTATCAAAAGCCACCAGCTTTTTGGTACAAGGCAAACAAACAACGAATATCACCTGGGACATCGCAGTCCCTGCCGGAATCTCAGCCGTCGTGACACGCGTCACTGCGCGCGCAAATGGCAAGGCCGACGGAGAAGAAAATATCCTTCCGGTGTTGAGCAATCGCATGCTCGTGACCGAGTCCATGCCGTTGCCTGTGCGTGGAGCCGGAACACGTGATTTTGCATTTAACAAACTCATCAACAGCGGCCAATCTTCGACCTTGCGTCATCACCAGCTTTCGCTGGAGTTCACGCCAAACCCGGTTTGGTACGCAGTGAAGGCTTTGCCATACTTGATGGAATATCCGCACGAATGCGCGGAGCAAACGTTTAGCCGCTATTATGCAAATGCGCTCGCATCGCATGTTGCGAATAGCAAGCCACGCATCAAGCAGATATTTGAAAGCTGGAAGCGCGAAGCCGCTGAGAGCGGAGGCTTTGTAGCTGCTTTGGAACAAAACGAAGATCTCAAAGCCGTCATCATGGAGGAAACTCCCTGGGTACTCGATGCCGAAAATGACAAGCTTCGTCAGGAGCGCATCGCCTTACTATTCGACCTCAATCGCATGGCCGATGAAGCGGCGCGCGCACGTCAGCAACTCGCCAATATGCAATATGATAATGGCGCCTTCCCCTGGTTTGAAAAGATGCCAGAGAACCGCTACATCACCTCGCTGATTGTAACAGGCTTTGGCCATTTGAATAAGCTCGGTGTGAGCAGCGCAGGAAACCCTGAAGTTGCAGGCATCGTGCAAAAGGCACTGCCATATTTGGATGCCCAACTTGCCAAAGACCTGCGCGAATTGAAGCGTTATGTAAAAGGAGACAAGTTGAAGGAAAACCACCTGAGCTGGACCCAGATTCAGTATCTCTATATGCGCTCATTCTACAATGATATCGCGATTGCAGGAAATGCTCAGGAAGCCTTTGATTATTATTTTGGGCAGGCAAAAACGTATTGGAACGCTCAGGACAGTTACGCGCAGGGCATGATTTCACTTGCTTTGAATCGCTACGGAGAGACGAAGGTTCCCGCCACGATCCTCGAAGGCATGCGCCAAACGGCGGTTCAAAATGATGAACTAGGCATGTACTGGAAGTCGCAGCGAGGTTGGTTCTGGCATCAGGCGCCTATCGAGCGCCAGGCGCTTCTGATTGAAGCTTTTGACGAAATCGAAAACGACCAGGAATCAGTAGAAGCGATGAAGCTTTGGTTACTGAAAAATAAGCAGACGACCGACTGGAAAACGACACGCGCGACCGTTGCGGCTTGTAATGCATTGCTTCTCACAGGAAGTAATTGGCTGGAGAATTCGGACGTTCCGACCTTCAGCGCGGGCGACGCTGCCAGCACCAAGGATATGCAAACCAAGATCGCCGCCGCCGATAAGGAAGCGGGTTCGGGTTACTTCCGCGTCAACTGGAGTGGAAATGAAATCACACCTGCGCTCGGCAAGGTGAGCGTCAGTCGCAAAGAGACTTCAGGCGCGGCCTGGGGAGCGATGTACTGGCAGTATTTTGAAGACCTCGATAAGATCACGTTTGCCGAAACGCCGCTTTCGATGCGCAAGGGAATCTTCCGTGAGGAGAATACGCCGCAAGGGCCGACGCTTGTGTCGATAGACGAGCTGGCTTCGCCGCTTGAAGCAGGCGACAAGCTTGTGATTCGCATTGAATTGCGCGTGGACCGCGATATGGAATATGTGCATATGAAGGATATGCGGGCCTCCGGCCTTGAGCCGATCAATGTGCTATCGCGCCACCGCTATCAGGATGGCCTCAGCTATTATGAGAGCACCCGCGACGCAGCGACGCACTTCTTCTTTAGCTACCTGCGCGGCAATCAGACCTATGTATTTGAATATCCGCTGCGCGTCAGCCACCCTGGCGACTTCTCTAATGGTATCTCCAGCATTCAGTGCATGTATGCTCCGGAGTTTACCAGCCATAGTGAAGGCGTGCGGTTGAAGGTGGAATAAATGGCTTTGGGCTGCTGGCTTCTAGCTACTGGCTTTATGATGATATATTAGAGAGCGCCAGGTATGTTTTGCTTGGCGCTTTTTTATTGGAGATTGGAGAAGAGTGATTTTTGATTCTTGAAATTCTATCGTTGCCGCCATCACCGATGCCATCGAGCGCGCTTTCCCCTGCAATCAAAATGCACCATCTGTTGGCTAAAAAAGTCTGAGTTGTTTTTGTAAGTCCCAATGCCGCCTTTGTTGCCGATGATGTCTTGGTCGAGGATATTGAAAACGATATCGACGTCTTTTGCATCGGCTGTGCCGTCAGCATTAACGTCGAGGATGATAACGTCGATGGCTTCGCCTTTGAGGTGGCGACTTTGAGAAACGGCGCCACCGAATTTTGTCAAAAACCAATTATCTGCCTGCCATCTTCGCCCACTTAGCACAAACATATTATCCTGATAGCCTTGTGATACGAGCGCTTCTTTTAGCTCTGCATAATAATCTTTGGACGTCATTTTTACTCCTAAAAGCGAATTAGTATACAGCCATATCAGAAAACCCAGAATAAGAAAGACAACCGTAAGGCGTTTTAGGAACTTCATCCCTAAATTTATCAAAAAAAGCGCATATGAATCTTCCCGATTACGCAATTCTTGGCTTAGGTACAGCCGCACTTGGAAGGCCTGGATATATCAACCTTGGCCATGCAGAAGCACTGGGCAATACAGATATTTCCGCCATGGAGGCACAGGCTCACGCAGTTTTTGATCGGGCAGAAGCGTTAGGCATTCGCTACCTGGATGCTGCACGTTCGTACGGAAAGGCCGAGGCCTTTCTTGCTTCATGGATGGCGAAGGACCCGGCACGATCAGAACATTTCACCTTAGCTTCAAAATGGGGCTACACCTATACTGCAGATTGGCAAATAGAGGCAGAAGCTCATGAGGTGAAAGAGCATTCTTTGGAAAAGCTTAACAGCCAGTGGGAGCTTTCATCAGCACTATTGCCGTCTTTGAATCTGTACCAAATCCATAGTGCAACCTTTGCCACAGGAGTGCTTGAAAACGCCGCGATTCATCATCGCCTGAATGGACTTCGGCAAGAGTATGGAATCGCCATAGGCCTCAGTACAAGCGGCGTAGATCAGCCTGCGCTGATAGATGCTGCCTGTAAGGTTATGGTCGAAGGCAAACCGCTTTTTGACGCAATCCAAGTCACCTATAATATCCTGGAAGGCTCATGCGCTCCTGCACTCGCACGCGCCAGCGATCGCGGTATGCGTATCATCATCAAGGAAGCGCTCGCCAACGGCCGCCTAACACCAGCCAATCAGGATGCTGATTTTAAGCAAAAAGCGCATGTCCTTTTTGCCCTCGCTGAAACGCACCAAGTCAGCATTGATGCTATCGCCTTGGCATATGTACTTCAACAGCCTTTCGTGGACGTCGTATTGAGTGGTGCAGCTTCTGTAGCCCATCTTAACTCAAATGCTCAGGCGCTTAATATCAAGCTTACAGGTGAGGAATTAGAAGCATTGGCGGTTTTGGAACAAAACCCTGAAGCGTACTGGAATGTGCGCTCGGGGATGGCCTGGAATTAGTAGCATCACGTTGCCAGAATCGTAGTCTTTCACTGCCTCCACATTTTCCTTATCCAACAAAAACGTGTGACCCACGTACAGTTCGCGCGCCCGCGCGCAAGTCGTCTGACCACTATATGATTTTATTTCAAAAAGCAAAACGGCTCCTGCACATGATGTACAGGAGCCGTTTTTTATAAAAAAACTTGTCAGCTTACTTCAACAAGTATTTTTGAGTTGACTGCATGTCACCTGCCTGGAGGCGAACGAAGTAGGCGCCGGAAGCCATGCCTGTTAAGTCAACATTTTGCTGATATGTCTGAGCAAAGCGTGTCTCTGCGCGATATACCTCACGACCGAAGGCGTCTATGACTACAAGACTTACTTCTTTGCTTGTCTCAAACTCGGCTGTCACGACGAAGTTGCCCTGACCAGGGTTTGGATATAGCTTCAGTGAAATCGCATCTGTAGGATCTATAGAAACTCCTAGTCTTGACTCCACAGTTTGAATGGTTGTCTCACTACAAGTTCCATCATTGATAACGAGAGTAACAGTGAATGTACCCGCTGAACCATATGTATGGAATGGATTCTGAGCAGTGGATGTATTTCCATCTCCAAAGTCCCAGTAGTAGCTTCTTGCTGAGGAAGAAGACTGGTTGTTGAACTGGAAGTTACGGCCATTTTGCGTGAACGCGAATTGAGCTGTAGGGCCAGTTCCTTGGCTGATAATAGCACGTACAGGCACGCGTCCACTGAAACACGGAGCTTCCTGGATTTCCCAATCGTAGAAGAAGTAATAGAAGCCATTTGTACCAGCATTACTTTCATTGATTCGTACCAATCCCGGATATTCGTATGGGAAGGTAGCGCTACCATTATTTCTGTACAGATCCATATCCTCACCACCGATAAAGTAGCTACCTGGTAAAAGGTCAATATCAAGTGTGACACGACTTTGGCCAGCAGGAATATTCACTTGCACATTTTCAACTAAATTACCTCGGCTGTCAGTAACGGTCACAGTGCGTGTTCCGGCACTTCCAGCGTCGACAAAGGCTGAACGTAGACGAATATTTTCAAATACTTCGAAGCTCAATGCGCGGAAATTGTTATTGTCAAAGTATCCGCCACCACCTACTGCTTGTGGGTTTGCAGGTCCGAAGTTTACAGACGCAGGCCCTTCTTCAGCATCAGCAAAATAGTTTCTGCTTGCTCCCAATACCTGGGTTGTATAAGTATTGCCACGACTCAGAAAGTTGCCATTGGCATCATACCAATTAATATCACCAGTCGGGTGAGTGGCCGTGAGGGTAACCTGCCCTGCACCACAACGTGTAACATCACTTGAAGTAGGGTCGACAATACCGTCAACAGGTACTGTAACAGGAATTGCTGCACTGGTACAAATTTCATTTACTTCCCAGTCATAAAGGAAATAATAGAATCCAGGCTGATTCGCTGTTGATCCTGTAATCGAGATAAGGCCCGGGATTTCGTATGGGTAATTTACTCCGAAATCATTACGGAATAAATCAAGTCCAGCTCCACCAATCTGATAGCTACCTGGAGTAAGATCAATGTCTAGCGTGATGCGCCCTTGCCCTTGTGGGATATTGACAGTAACCGTCTCGAGGACATTGCCATTGGCATCAGACAGGATAATATCACGGTCGCCGGTACTGCCCGCATTTACCCAAGCGGAACTAAGACGGCACTCGCTGTAAACTTCGAACAAAAGGGCCTGGTTTCCAGGGAAGAAACGTCCATTACCGATTCCACTATTTGCGGGTCCGACAAGTTGACTAAGGCCGAGGTCTACGTTACGAGCATAAAATGTCGTTGTACGGTTAAGCTTTGGCGTTACAAAAGTGTTATTGAATCCAATAAGCTCATCATTACTATCATACCAGTGGACCAGGTTAGGAGCGGTCGCCTGAAGCGTTGCAGAAGTACGGCACGGAATAGTCGATGGTGTAGTAACAACTGGCGCATCCGGAGCCTGGTTTACTGTGATATAGCTTGTTTTAACTAAGGTATCAAAACCTCCACAAAGACCAGTAATTCTAAGCTCAACGCTATATGTTCCAGGATTAGCGTAGGTATGTGAAGGGTCACTTTGAGTAGAAGTATTACCATCACCAAAAACCCAAGAGTACATATCTGAGCTTAGGGACTGATCTCTAAACTGAATTTTGTACGGCTCAGAACACACAGACTGTGAGAAAGCATCAAAATCACTAATCGGGTCGAAGCTGAATGGTCGCCCCACGCCGACAGCGTGCCATGCATTTGTAACTGCTTGATGAACACGTGTACAGCTACCGTATAAGTCGATCGCACTTTCTATAGCAAAGAAACGCGCGTCAGCATAGTTTGAGTTAGGCGTGAGGTAAACCGTTAGGTTACGGAAAGCAACAGCACTTGCGGTATCCCAGTCGATGGAAGGAACGTCATACGCTTCGCCAAAGTCATTTGTACCTTGGTCACCTTCTACTAGCAAGTAGAACCAGTGATTTTGTACACCACTGTTAATGTGTACGCCACCGTTATCACCAGCGCCAGTAAACCAGCTATTACCCAGGTAGTTCTTTGGGTCACGAAGCCTGTTTGGGTCTGCCATATCACGGATTGCACCGATGTCCTGGCCAATGTTCCATGTAAAGCTATTGGGTCTTCCGAAGTTCTCTACTGCTTTTCCAAAGATATCACTGAAAGACTCATTTAGGGCTCCGGATTCATTTTGGTAAATGAGGTTTGCTGTATTCGTGGTAAGACCGTGTGTTACTTCGTGACTTGAAATGTCTATCGCTGTGAACGGGCGGGTTCCTCCGTCTCCATAAGTCATGCGGCGACCATCCCAGAATGCGTTATTGAAGTTTTGATCGTAGTTAATGTAACTCTCCAACGCAAAGCCATTGCCATCGATGGAATTTCGCCCATGCTCTTGTAGATAGTAGTCATAAGTCATTTCTGAGCCCCAGTGAGCATCTCCTGCTGCATTGTCAAGCGCTCCACCTCCTGCAAAATCCCAATCGTTATCATTGTCTGTAAAGTCTACTGCATTGTTATAGTCTGTTCCATTTTGCATGTTGAATGTACGCACACCATTACCACGTCCTGATTCGCGGAGACGGAAGCTTCCCATGAAGTTGTCTGCAATAATATTGCGTGTTCCGCTATAGCGTGTGTCGGCAGTTCCTGCGCTATCGGCAGTATGAATTTTGTTCCATTCGCAAAGCACTTCACCACTTACAGCGTCAACAAAGATATCGGCGCGACTAACTGGAACCTGAGCATATATGTCAAATTTCCAGGCCAAACGAAAATCGCCTGCTCCAAAGTCGCCCTGGTCAGGAACAATGACGAGTTCGCCTTCTGGATGAAATGTAGGTCGTGGAAATGAAACAGGATCTTCAGCGTGCTTGCGCTTCATATAGTTTTCCTCACCTATGACATCCCATTTGTATACCTGAGCATCGACTGAAGCTAAAGCCGCGTCCAGGGCTTCTGCTTCCATGAGAGTAGGTGTAAGGGCTATAGGCTTTTTCATTGTGTAAAAGTCTCCATTGAAGCTATACACCTTTCCATCATCACTGTGCACGATAAGCATACTACCTTCTACAGGAAAGCCTTGATATACTTGCTGATAACGATCGTGCTGGTGCCCTAACTTATCAGTCTCACTATTAGTTTTTTGCCAGCTTTCTACGCCAGCTACAAGATCAAAATTCTGACTTACATAATTTCCGATTGCCTGAGTTTCGACTCGGTGACTGTCTTCAAATTTCACATACTTGGGAAGACGGAGCCCTTTTTTAAGCCAAACGTGCTTGGCGCCAGGAGCAACTGCATCCGCATCTGCGTGGCGGAGTTCCTGAGCAGGAAGGACGGAAATGGCTAACAAAATAGTAGCCAGAAATAGGCAAAACGTTCTCATGTTCATCTTGATTGTTCTTTGGATAAGTTATGTTGAACTAGCTAGGGCGTCACTAACGAGTGTTAGTTTAGAATCGAAAAATACCATTTTACTTACGCTAATCACAAATCCGTGCCCCCCAAGTGTCAACCCTATAACAAAAAAGCCGCCAAGCATTAAACTTGACGGCTTTCGATTATATGCTTTGGAAAAACTATCGGATAATCTGGAATTTCGCAACGGTACTGCTAATCCCATCATATATTTTCATTGTGTAGTATCCAGCTGATAGCTCAGACACGTCTATGGAAATCTCTTCCTGGCCTTGCGCATCTATTTGATTAAACTGAACTACCTTACCCGCCAAATCAGCAATGCTTGCAGAAAGGGAGCCCAAACCAGGACTTCCCAACTGAAGTGTGATATAGTCTTGTGCAGGATTAGGATAAACCCCCAGAACTCCCAGAGCTCCATCCAGGTATAGCTCAACGACATTTGTTGTAGAACTAAGACCATTCACATCATATTGGCGTACTCGATAATATAGTTTCTTACTACCTGTATTGTTTACAGTAAAGTCATCAAATGAATAATCACTTTCAGAACCTTCTGCAGCAACTTGCCCAATTTCGTCAAATGTGACTCCGTCGATAGAGCGCTCAACTGCGAAGTAGTCATTATTCACTTCCTCAGCAGTAGACCAGCGCATTTCTGCCGCAATGCCTGTATAACTAACATCAAATCCTGTCCACTCTACTGGAAAAGTGCCACTGCATAATCCAGTCAAACAAGCTGTAATGCTAGCATATGAATTTTCAGAGGCATCGATTGTTGTAGAAAATGGCTGAGTAGAAGCTGAGCCCGGAGGCGGAGTTGCTTCAACTTCAGTGATGTTTGTAAAGTGTGTACCATTAGATTGGTCACGCCATACAAGATTAATACAATCCGTTTGGTTAGGATCGATAATGGAGAATCTCAGTCGAGAAACTGGCTGCCAGGTCACCTCATCAACGAATATTCCATTGCGGCCTGGTGTCCAGGGCACATTGATAATACCAAGTGCGATACTACCTCTACCTGGATCAATCTTGATTGTCCCATGTGGGCTGTATGGCTGAAATAGACTATTCGGATTATTAGGATCAACTTTTACCTGGCCACTGAAACCAAGTTCGGCAAGATTACTGTTATCCCAGTCAATAGCCTGGCGATTGTAAGTAAACTTATAGTTTTGATCACCCATATTAAATACTGTAGCTGTACTTTGAGCTCTAACCTCAAGATCTACAAACAATGTATTATTGGGACAATCGACGGATTGAACTACGAATCGAACATCATAGCTTCCGTTGTTTTGGGAAAATAAAATGGAACCTCCAAGCAAGAGAAAGCAAGAAGCAAGAAGAGAGTAAATGAATTTGCGCATATAAGACGCGGTTTTAGAATTTTAGCCTTAACAACGTAAACGTTGCCAGTTACAGAATTACACGGGGCATCTACAAAGGACTTTACTTGATGGTTTGAACTCGGAATATACAACATATATCCCGAAAACATCAAAAACAGCGCACTAATTCATCTAAAAAAAACATGTGCAGATTTACCCAAGGCAAATCTACACATGTTTCTTGAAAGAAATTCCAATTATTAATTATTTCAGCAACTTCATGATAATTTCGTCTGCTTTAATACCTTCAGCATCAGCAGTAAATGAAGGTACAATACGGTGACGAAGAACCGGAACAGCCACAGCATTCACATCCTCAATATCGGGAGAATACTTGCCATGAATAAGCGCATGCGCCTTGGCTCCAAGTATCAAATACTGTGAAGCACGAGGTCCTGCACCCCATGAAATAAGCTCCTTAATCGCGTCAGAAGCATATTCAGTGCTAATGCGGGTCTTATTCACAAGGCCTACTGCATACTCGATAACATTATCAGCTACAGGTACTTTGCGCACGAGATTTTGGAACTCAATAATCTCATCACCTGTCATTACCGTGCTGAGGGAAGTCTTTTTGGCGACGGTCGTACTTCGTACAATCTCGACTTCTTCATCCGGAGTCGGATAGTCTACAAAAATATTGAACATAAAGCGGTCAAGTTGCGCTTCGGGAAGCGGATACGTACCTTCTTGTTCAATCGGGTTTTGCGTAGCAAGCACGAAAAATGGCGCTGATAATTTGTGGGTTTCCCCTGCAATAGTCACACGACGCTCTTGCATCGCCTCAAGCAAAGCAGCCTGAGTTTTGGGAGGAGTACGGTTAATCTCATCAGCAAGGAGCATATTGGTAAAGATCGGCCCTTTGATGAATTTGAAGTACTTTTTATTGGTATCGTTATCAATTTCCAGAATCTCCGTTCCGACAATATCGGATGGCATAAGGTCTGGTGTAAACTGAATACGATTAAACTGCAGTTCCAGAATTTCTGCGAGCGTACTAATAAGCAAGGTTTTGGCAAGGCCTGGAACACCCACAAGCAGGGCATGTCCTTTACAAAATAGCGCAATCAGGAGTTCGTCAACGACTTGTTCCTGTCCTACGATTACTTTGCTAATTTCTTTTTTGAGAGCCTTGTACTTGTCGGCAAGCGCCTTGGCGGCGTCTACTTCATTCTTAAATGTTGTCATTAGCGGGTCCAGCTTTTCAATGCGTTAGCGCACTCGGTGGGTTTAATTTCGATGTAAATATTCTCCCTGGCAGCGTTCAGCCAAGTCTCAAAAATTTCTGATTGCTTTAACTGCAATGCAGCACTTTGAATCTTCTTATAGTCATCCTTCAGATTAGGACGATGTGGGGGAATTTTTCGTTTTATATAAAGAACGTGGAATGCCATACTCCCGTCGGGCAACTGGTATTCCATGGGCTCAGAGATTTCGCCTTCCTTCATTTCATCAACCTTGAAATAGGTCTCAGGATCGAGTTGATCGAGCGGAATACGGAGTTCGCCAGACTTGGGATTCACCATACATCCGCCACAATCCTTGGTAGCGCGGTCCTCAGAGAACCGGATAGCCGCCTGCTCAAAAGAAAGCGAGTCGCCAAGGTACGAAAGAATTTGACGTAGCGAATCCATCGCCAGGGAATCGGCATTGGCACTACGCTCTGGAACACGCAAGATATGACTAGCCTCGCGGACCTGCCCCCGAACTTTATGTAGTTTGACAATATGGTACCCATACTCAGTCTCAAATACATCAGAGATTTCACCTTCACGCATAGAGAATAGTACTTCCTCAAATTCAGGCACCATCATGCCACGTCGAACTTCACCAAGGCTTCCACCACGAGCACCAGAAGGGCCCTGCGAGTGTTCGATCGCCTGAAGTCCAAAGTCAAGGCCTTCATCCACAACATCCTTGCGGACATTTTTCAAATATTCCGTTGCCTCTTTTTTACTTACAGGATCAAATTGAGGCTTTAATAAGATATGGTTCAATTCTACTTCAGCAGGAAAAAAGCCTAGACTATCTTTGGGAAGTGAGTTGAAAAAACGGCGTACGTCGCGTGGGGTCACTTTCGCTTCTGCCAACAATATTGAACGCTGACGCTCAATCAGTAGCTCATTGCGAATGTCTTCACGTACATCCTGACGAAATTGAGCAACACTTTTTCCATACACCTCAATAAACTCTTTCTCCCCTCCCATACGGCCAATGATCGTGCGTAAACGACGCTCAATCTCACCTTCAACCTCAGGAGCACTTACCTCTACACTATCCTGACGAGCTTTATCGAGCAAAAGCTTAGATACCAGAACCTGCTCCATCACCTGGCAGCGAAGGCTACCATCATCTTTTTGACCATTGATAATGAAATAGTTGTATTGATTATCAACATCAGACTGAAGGATCACTTCCTCGCCTACAATCGCCACAACTTTATCCAAAACACTTCCGGTCTGAGCTTGGCTTATGCATGCCAAAAACAGCACGAGCGTAAGCGTTAATACATTCTTGATTTTCATATACATTTTTGAAATGTTAATACCTGATTTTATCAAAGACCTGGGCCTTTGCAGATATTGGACAGCAAAAGTACTACAAACGCTGCTTTTTGTTATATCAGTATTAAAAAACCCTTGCTTTACCTTCTTTCTGAGCTTTCTGTAGCTGCTGAGCTTCAGATTGTCGGATGAGTTGATTTTTGCGCTGAGTCAAAATAATCTCACTAATATGCGGCATACACATCCGTAATGGCATCGGCTTGCCAGCTTCAACCTTGTCAACAAGTTTTAGGATATGCTGATAAGGCTTGCCATCTACCTGATTCCGAAAGGTCTGAGTCCGGCCAATTCGCAGGTTTTGCACCCTGAGATAACTCCCTTCCAAAATAGCTGTCAGTGCAGACTCACCCACAAAGATGGAATCAAGTTTCATGACAGCAGATTCTGTTTTCCCCCATGCTTTGAGCGAGGCGATGTCTGCAAGGTCGTCTGAACGCATGAGCGCTACCTGCTTATTAGGAGGGCGCTTTTCAGTACGAAGGTGAAAGTAAGCGTAGTAGTTTCGTTCGGCAATAAACTTATCACTGTGCTTACGATAGTATTCGCGTGCTTCAGCCAAACTTATTTTAGCATTAAGTGTGGACTTTGAAAGGTGCTCACCATAGTGATAAGCAGCCATCGTACGCCTCTGGGCCTCCGCTTCATAGTTCAACTTTTCACTCAGGCCTGGAACAGCCTTTACTGCAGCTGCCATGATTGCCTGTTGTTTAAGCCAAGACTGAATATAGGCATTGGCCTGACGCAGACTGTCCTGCTTATTCAAACCTTCCGGCAACATTGAAGCGATCTCTTCAGCAGTGAGCATGTAATCTCCAAACTGCGCAACTGGTTTGCCCTGAGGCTCGCCAGGGGCGGGCTCACAGGCAAAACAGAAGAGCGAGAGTATAAAAGCTCCCTTTAAACATGTGTAGGCAAAAAGTCTCATTACTTTTTGAACAGTCCGTCAAATACCTCATCACTGATCTGAACAGGATAGCGATAGCCCAAGTCCTTGAGCCACTCTTGCTCTAAGTAATCCTGATACTTAGTGATTGCTTCCGGGCGAGCACGCTCAAAAGGCTTTACGCCTGCAGGTCGTGTGCCAGTCACTTTGATGATGCGATAGCTACCACCTTCGATTGCGGCAGGCTGGGCGACATAGCCTGAAAGTTCACTAAACAGTTTTGGGTCAATGTCATCTTTTCCGTCTTCAAATGAACGCTCACGAATAGTAAGTGAAAGTGCAGAATTAGTATTCAGAACAGAATCTATGGCACTGTCGCTCATCCCTTGCGCGAGCATGCTTTGCACCTTGGTTAGTGTCGTGAGACTTGATGAGCGATATACAACAGCATCGATAGAACGATTTTCGAAAAATGTACGCTTGTTATCACTATAGAAAGCCTCTAGTCCTGTAGTATCTTCTACAGCTCTGCGCCAAACCTTCTCTTCCATCAATGAGAAAAGCAAAATTCCATCACGGTATTCGCGCAGCAAATGACGATATTCAGGATACTTTTCAGGAAGGCGAGTTTCTTCATATGCGATCAACTCTTCGTTCACGAACTGCGTAATTGCCTGATCAGCAGCCTGAAAAGGGTTAAGTCCATTAAAGCGCAGGCGCTTTTGACGGTAATACAAAGCCAAATCATTCAGGCTGATACTCAACAACGGAGTGTCTTTGGACTTAGGCTTGGCAGAATTGTTAAGTGTAAATAGCGTTTGAGTAAGCAATGATGCATCATCCGCTTTAGGCTTCCAGGTTCCACGTGGGAAATCAGCATTCAGGATTTCCTTGAATGCATTCACATTTGCCTCATTCATCATGAAGTTATATTCGCTCTTGATGCGCTCAAGCATAGCATCACGGCTCAGCTGTGAACGGGTATCACGTGATACGCGATTACGTACTTCTGCAAGGCGTTCCTCATAAGCCTTATCGCGCTCCGACTCTGTCACTTTTAGAATATGCCATCCATAAGGCGTCTTGAATGGACGAGAGAAGTCTCCTGTACGAAGCTTGATCTTCACCTCTTCCATTGCTGGAATGAGCAGCTTGTTCCCAAGGTCACCACCACTTCCCGCCGAAGATGGGTCATCAGAATATTGCTGCGCCAGTTTGGCGAAGTCGTCGCCCGACTTGAGCTTCGCGTACAACTCATTGATACGAGCTATCGCTTGCGTACTGTCCTTGGCACTATAACGATCACCGATACGGACCATAATATGAGCTGCACGTTTTGCTCCACCTGTTTCAATCTTATCGTCTACATTGATTAGGTGATAGCCATATTGAGTGCGTATAGGTTGTGAGATAGAGCCTACAGGAGTTGTAAAGGCTGCTTCCTCAAACTCGTACACCATATCAAATGCGGTGAAGTAACCGAGGTTGCCACGATTTTGCTTCGCAGAAGGGTCCTCCGACACGCGCTCAGCAAGCTCGGCAAAACCGATTTTGCCATTGGCTACAGAATCACGGTACAACATGATTTTATTGTAGGCTGCCAGCGTATCGGCTGGTGCGGCTGTTTCCAATACTTTCACAAGTAAGTGACTAGCCTTTACCGCATATTGACTACGCTTGATAGCTTCTTCGACGAGCTTTTCTTCAACTTCCTTGGCGCGCAGGTAAGGCTCTGCTAATTGTCCACGATAGACTTCAAACTCACTTTTGAAAGCACGAGTGGTGTCAAGACCTTGCGCCTCAGCAGCATACACTTTGCGCTTGAAGTTGATATAAAGGTCTAGGTACTCTTTATATTCTTTAGGAAAATGGGTGGCAGCCACTTTGGGGCCGCCGTTATTTTTGGCGTACACACGTTCAAACTCAGCCTTGGTAACAACATCTGTGGAGTTGTCAGGCATTGTGAAAGTAAGCAGGGCCGGACTAGCAGGCTCTGTGCTCTGGGTTTGTTTCGTACTGGTACATGCACTCAGGAGTCCGAGTACAACTAAAACGATATAGATTTGGCTTTTCATGTGGTCCGAAATATTTGCGTTTTTATGGCGATAGTTGGCAAAAATAGCAAAGGGCATCATAGTCTCAAAGTTTGCAACTCATATGGGATATTGGTACTTTCATGCCGCCTAAGGGCATCTCGTGTAATTCCTCTTCCTCTCCGTGGTTTGTATTGCTTTATTGTATGAAAAAAAAGCTACTCCTTTTTTGCTTCGTCCTTGCTTGCTCCGTTTCTATTTTTGCTTCAGATACCCTTCTAACGTATCATAACGGCGATTTTGCTTCTCTGAAGCAGCGCGCCCAGACAGAAGGCAAACTGGTCATGATCGAATTTTACATTGATCATTGCGGTGCTTGTGTAAAGCTGGAAAAACAGACTTTAAACAACACGAAACTCGCTAGTTTTATTTCAAATAAATATATTCCTTTCCGCATAGATGGCCTTTCTATCGCCGATGAAGGGATCGAACTCGCCCAAAAGTATCAAGTACGAGCCTATCCAACCATGGTCGTTATTGATGCAAAAGGCAACCTTGTAAAGACACTCGAAGGTTTCTTTACTCCCAATATTTTAATGGCTGAATTGGGAGATCCGTACCATGATTCGCGTGCTGCGCTATTCACTACGATAGACCCAGCCGATGCCAAAGGAGGCCGCGTTCTCAAGACCGTACTTCCAGAAAAATCTGCCGCCAAGGCGAGCGGAAATGCACTCGCAATTTTCTTCTCAGCATACGCCCTGGAAGTGGCAGAATATGCCAGCTATGGTGAAGCTCAGGATGTTGTCCGTATTTGGGAAATTCCCTGGGATGGTGAAATATGGATTATCCCGATGGGACAAGGTCGCCACAAAGTGGTACTCGGCCCACTCGACAGCAAGGCCGAAGCCGAGGACGCCCAAAAACGAATGCTCGAAGAACATAATCTGGAGTCAGTCGTCCTTGATCTGGCTAATATGCTTTAAATTGGTTCTGTGTTTTGGGTTAAGGGTTATGAGTTTTTTGCCCAAATAGTTGAACTCAAAACACCAAACTCACAACCCTAAACGATTCCCTTTTACATTATGAAACGCCTGCTTTTTGTGCTTACTCTTGTTTTAAGCGCAAGCATACTCCACGGCCAGCAAGTACAATATTGTCTTGAGTCACGCCAAGGCCCTTTGGAGGATTCTCTCCATATTTACATGCAAAGCACTTCGAACGACACGGTAACTGTTGCTGCTGCAAACATCTCACTTGTTTTTCATGACAGCTGCACACAGGCTCCTCATATCATATTTGATGAGTTTGAAAATAGCTGGGGTAATTTTGTACTCAGAACAGACACCGCGTATAATTTAAATGTCACATATAATGCTGTCAGCTATGACACGCGCTGGCAATATGCCAATGCCGATACCAATATTTTTGCACCAAACTTTGTCGTAATTCCGGCAGACACCAATGCCCGAAGACTTGTATTAAGTCTGGCCTTCCCTGGGACATGTGGTTATGATGTGTATGTTGAAGATGTCAGTGAAAACCCTGTTGCGCAGCTTGGATCAGCTTTTTTCATACCGATTCCTTATGCTATTTCACGAACTCCCTGCGATTCTTGTCAAGCTATCTGGGCCGCTGAAATTGATAGCGCGACCTATCAGGCTACATTTTCGAATAGCTCAATCACAGCACCAGGCCCTACGAGTTTTGAATGGGACTTCGGAGACGGAATGACGTCAGACAGCCTCGCGCCGACTCACGTATATCCAGGTCCTGGAACCTACCCAGTAAGCCTTATTATTGGAGGAAATGGTTGCGCCGATACGTTTACGGCCGATGTTGTTATTCCGGCGCCAGCCTGTGAGGCTAGCTTCACCTTTGTGACTAGTTTTGACAAGGTTGACTTTACAGGCTCACTCAATACCGGCGATGCAAATGCCGCGAGCTGGCTTTGGGATTTTGGAGATAGCAATACTTCTATCTTGCAAAACCCAAGTCATACCTATACAATTGGCGGACAATACTCAGTATGCCTTACAGTTACCGATATCTGGGGCTGTGTCGATTCTTCCTGCCAAACGGTCGATGTCGAAAGCTGTACAGCAGGCTTTACGAAACGAAATATCTCGGATGTTGAATTTCAGTTTAGCGGTCAAAGTCAAGCGGATACTACGGCGTGGTTTTGGACCTTTGGCGATGGGACAAGTTCAATCGAGCAATCTCCTGTACACAGCTATATTGCATCAGGAGCAAGGAAGTATGAAGTGTGCCTCCGTGTAACCAACCCTCTTACGGGATGCCGCGACTCTATTTGTGATTCGGTTGAGATTATTATTACCAATATTGAAAAGCCATCCTTTTCGACAGCACGTATTTATCCCAATCCATGTGAAGGTCATCTGGTCACCGACCTTGCCATCGAGGAATACGGCTTGCTTACCTATCATGTGTATAATCACCTGGGGCAACTTGTTTGGGAGCAGGCAGCGAAAGTCAGTCCAGGGTTTTATACGAAGCGCCTAAATCTCCAAACACTTCCAGCAGGGCATTATTGGCTACAAACTGCTCTTAATGGCAACCTTAGTCGAAGCCCCTTTGTGAAGCGCTAACTAGTCCTTAGGACAAGGTTTTTGTTATATTCAAAATATAAAGCGCCTTTGCACAGTGATGTGCAAAGGCGCTTTTTTTGTTTGGGGGGGGGCAAAGATTTTATATTAAAAAAACCGTTTAATACATCACCCTCATACCAACATAACGAATGGAAAAGCTCATTTTACTATTCTTAGCGACATGCTTGTACGGAAATCATGATAGCCAACAAGTCTCCAAAAACATCACCTTACAATATAGAAGCGATGATCGATGTGATTATCAAGTTTACCCTTCAAAATCAGCACACTTTTTTAAAAGGCCGGGCAGGTCAGTTTTTATGCTTCGGTCTATGACGCTCCCCATGATTTATGAAAGTATTTCTGCAATAATCTTTGAAAAAGACTCCCTCATGCTCTATGAATGTGGAGGTTTATTTTGGGATGAATTGACTGGAGAAGAAACACCTGAGCCGACTCTGGAGACAAATATTAAAGACCTCAAAGAATTCAAGAAAAACTTGCGGAAACGTTTTAATAAATTGGATCATTTTAGGGGGAAAGATATTGACAAAAACGGGCTAGGTGGCATTTCTGATGGATTGGGCTATGACCTTAGCTATTGCAGAGGATTAGCGTGCAAGACACTGCACTTTGATAACCCTCGCGGCTACTTGGCTCAAGATTCGACCATTATTGAATTACGAAGGTTTGCAGAGCTAATAGAGTTCCTTGAATACAAACTGAATCGGAAGCTTGCAGGATCTTAGCTACATTTCAATTTCGGTTAACTCATACTTCTGCCACTTTTCTTAGAAGTATCTTTCAAAAGAAACTATTCTACGCATTTATTCCAGACTCCCATTCCTCCAAACTTACATTCCCTTCATATACTCAATCACGGCCAGACGAATATCCCGCAGAATATCGTCAGGTCCAGGTTCACGGACAGCGCTTACGCCCGCTACGCCGGGCTTAAAAAAGCCGAAATTTGTCTCACGCCCTGAGAAGAGGAATCCGCCACAGAGGATGGTAAAGTTCTGGCCTTTTTGCACAGGACGCCCATCGACATAGAACTTACCATCACGGTCTTCGATGCCCGCCGTCTGGAGATAGCCTCCCCGGCCGATATTGTCGCGCAAACCGATGCGAAGCACCTTTGCCAGTAGCTCGCCGCTGATATCCATCTCGACCATTTTGCCGCCATAAGGCAAAATCCGCATAACATCATATTGCGTTACCGGGCCTTGCACTTTGTCATCGATGCGAATACCGCCACTATTGACGATCACAGCCTGCGCTTTGGGCGCGGCAACAAGGGCGCTATTGGCGACAAGCTCACCAAGGTTGGTCGGCTGCGTACGGATATGCAATTCAAGTCCGTCGAGTGGTTCTTTAGCATTGAATACAACTTCATCCGGATCAAAGCCCTGGCTTTTCAGCTCGTTATACACCTTCGTTTCCCACCTTTTTACAACCTCCTCAATCTTAATATCCGGCTTGACCTTATCATAGGTAAGCGGGTGAAGTTCGGAACGAATGGAAAGCTTTTTTGATGGAATATCAAAGCTGAGGTAATGCACATATGCCGACTTCGCGTTAGCATCGGCTTTTGCGATTGTCACCGGGCCGATTTTTTCGATATGGTTCTCATGCTCATGGCCTCCCATCAGCAAAGGGACCTCCGGCATGGCGCGCGCAAGGTCCTGATCCTCAGGGAGATTGAGGTGGGTCATCGCGATCACAGCGTCTGTTTTATCCGCAATATAGTCGTAGGTAAGCTTCGTAGACTTAATCACATCATGGTAGCTTACGTAGTCTTTTTTATTAAAAGGAAGACAGACTCCCAACATACCGATGCGCACGTCAGGCTGTCCTGCTACTGGCAGGCGGATAATGTCATATGGCATCACAGGCTGGGCCATTTTTCCCTGTAAAATAAAAGGTTCGACTTGCTTGGAGCCATTTGCAAGCGTAGCGTTATGGAATGTATTACTGCTGATCCATGCAAATGCAGATTCATTGATTCTGCTCTGTAGATCATCTTCACCAAGATCAAACTCGTGATTGCCGAAGGTGGCGTAATCGAGGCCCATGCGGTTGAGGATATCGATCATTTGCGCGCCGCGCAGGCGGCGTCCGTTCACCTTGGCGAGGCCTAGTGCCGAGGGATTGAGGAAGTCACCAGAGAGGACCGTAATGACCTGATCGTGTTCCTGCATGAGTTGGTTGCGCAAAGTCGCCACGCGGGCGAGGCCGCCGACCTTGCCGCCTTCAAGCGCTCCGATTTCGTACACATCATTGATCTGCAAGACTACAAGTTCGGCAGTAGTTGCCTGACTGAGTTTTTGCGTATTGGGTGCTGTACTTTGGCAGGCAAAGAGCAACACAAGACTTAGGAAAAGGCTTATTCGTAGCATGTCAGTAGCGATTTTGATAGATGTAATGCAAGTTAAGGAATAGGAACGTGTATTAGGAAAAATGCGTAAATTGCTGAAAAGAAGTAATTATGGGAGTAGTTGAAGCGTTTGGAAATGTCGCCGATATTTTAGCGAACATGAACCCCGAGAAAGTCGCAAATTTGCGGGCTTCTCAGGAGATGGCTACCCGTGTAGAAGAATTAGTGAATAAAAAAAAGGAGTTTAAAATCGCTGAAGAGGAGAGTATAGAGCTAGAACGCTACCTATCACTTGATCTTCTTCTTAATCTTGCCAAAGCCCGAGCTCAAGTGCTTATTGCAACACAAGATTAGTCATGCCCATCTACTTCATTCCCGGCCTTGGTTTCGACC
>JBGCFB010000298.1:0-2859 GCA_045106685.1 Bacteroidia bacterium
TAACTTCGCCTTCCATCAAAATCCTCAGTTACTATGGCGAAGTCCAAAGGGAAGGTTACCCCTTTAATGAAGCAGTTTTACGCGATAAAGGCCAAGCATCCTGGCGCTATTTTATTGTTCAGGGTAGGGGACTTTTATGAAACTTTTGGAGAAGATGCTGTTGAGGCGGCCCGCATTTTAGGAATCGTACTTACAAAGCGAAATAATGGAGGCTCAGACCTGGAACTTGCCGGTTTTCCCCATCATTCGCTTGATACCTACTTGCCTAAATTAGTGAGAGCTGGAAAGCGCGTCGCTGTTTGTGATCAGCTTGAAGATCCGAAAGCAGCGAAGGGAATTGTAAAGCGAGGTGTAACCGAACTCGTCACGCCAGGCGTTGCCCTGAGCGACAAGGTCCTTGAGCGCAACGAAGCCAATTTTTTAGCCGCAGTGTATTTTGATGGAAAATCTGTTGGACTATCCTTTGTAGAAGTCAGCACAGGAGACTTCTTCTGTTGTCATGGAGACGTGAATTATGCTTCCAAAATTCTGGGAACACTTTCTCCTGCCGAGGTCCTCGTCGCCAAACCAGACCTGCGTCGATTCAAAGAGCAAATAGGGGAGAAGTACTATCTCACCCGACTGGACGAATGGGTTTGGCAACCTGATTATACATCCGAGAAGCTCTTGGGACATTTTGGTACCAATTCCCTCAAAGGTTTTGGTGTTGAAGATGAGAAGTTGGGGTCTATCGCAGCTGGTGCAATTCTGCACTACCTAGCTGAAACGCAGCAAAAGCGTCTCGGCCATATTGCGAAAATATATCGTTTTGACGATTCCGATTTTGTCTGGCTGGATCAGTTTACGGTGCGTAACCTGGAGTTGGTATATCCGCTGCATACAGACGGAACTCCACTGGTAGAAGTGCTCGATCATACGCTCACGCCTATGGGCGCGAGGATGTTGCGCCGGGCGATTATTCTGCCACTCAAGGACGTAACACGCATCAAGCGACGCCTGCAAGTGGTGGAGACTTTTCTCAACCAAAATAGCCATATGCATAGCCTGGCGGGTCAACTCAAGCGCCTGGGCGATCTTGAACGACTTGCCTCCAAGGTGGCGACCATGCGCCTCAATCCGCGCGAAGCTGCGCTTTTGCGCGAGTCACTAAGCCTTCTGGCTCCCATTAAAGAAACGCTGCGTGCATTCAAGTCAAAACCTTTGGCGAAATATGCAAACGGATTCTCCGATGTTACTGCCACGCTGGAGGTGCTGTACAAGTATCTGCAGGATGAGCCAAACGGCCATCTGAATGAAGGAAATGTGATCCGTGACGGACTGAATGAAGAACTCGATGAGCTACGGAATATTAAGCAAAATGGAAAGGATTACCTCCTTGCCATGCAGAAGCGTGAGCATGAAAGAACGGGTATTTCTTCTTTGAAAATAGGCTTCAATAAAGTGTTTGGCTACTACCTGGAAGTAACCAATTCACATAAAGATAAAGTGCCACCAGAGTGGATTCGTAAGCAAACCCTCACCAATGCAGAGCGCTACATCACAGAAGAATTGAAGGAGTATGAGGATAAGATTTTGGGCGCTGAGGATAAGATTCAGAGTCTTGAATTTACCTTGTACCAAGACTTTCTGCAGGACTTACAGCATCATATTCACGCGATTCAGGTGAACGCAAATCGCATTGCTGAACTGGATATGCTACTCGGTTTTGCCTCGGTGGCGCAAGCCAATCAGTATGTGAAGCCCACGGTTGATTCCAGCCATAATATTGACATTCGCCAGGGACGTCACCCGGTGATTGAGCGCAATATGCCTCCGGACCAGCCCTATATTCCGAATGACGTTTTTCTCGATAATAAAACGCAGCAAATCGTCATCGTAACCGGACCGAATATGGCGGGTAAATCTGCCCTCCTTCGCCAGACAGCGCTGATCGTACTGATGGCCCAAATGGGTTCTTTCGTGCCGGCAGAGGAAGCCACGATTGGTGTAGTCGACAAGGTCTTCACGCGCGTAGGTGCATCGGACAATATCTCGACCGGCGAGTCGACTTTCATGGTGGAGATGAACGAGACGGCGCAGATCGCCAACAATGCCACCAACCGCAGTCTGGTGCTGCTCGATGAAATCGGTCGAGGAACTTCGACCTACGACGGTGTGTCGATCGCCTGGGCACTCGTAGAGTACCTTCACAACACCAAAGGGGGGAAAGCCAAAACGCTTTTTGCTACGCACTATCACGAATTAAATGAACTGGAAAACCGCCTCGAACGCGTTCGTAATTACAACGTGAGCGTACACGAAGTTGATGGTAAGGTGCTGTTCCTCAGGACCTTAAAGCCAGGAGGATCAAATCACAGTTTCGGTATCAATGTCGCCGATATGGCGGGCATGCCTCCTAATGTAGTAAAGCGCGCTCGAGAGTTGTTAATGCATTTTGAGGCCAGTCGCATGGATGATGAAGAAGCCGCCAAGCGCGTCCAGTTCGCCGACAAGCAGCCCCTCCAATTGAACATGTTCGAACTGAAAGATTCCGACACCTTGAAAATCCGCGAGACCCTCGCCGGGGTCGACATCGACCGGATGACGCCTGTAGAGGCCCTGCTGAAATTGCAGGAAATCAAACGGGTATTGGTGGACGGGTAGGGAAAAGGCACTCTTATAACGGGGTAATAAATTACCCCGCAATAATAAAAAACAAAAAGTGCTGAAGCCACATGAAAGCAATTCACGAGGCTTTAGCACCTATTAATTTCAATATTACATGGTCTTTCAAGACCATGCAGCTCGAAGGGAACATTGCCAAAGGCATATTCGGTGGCTTCGACTCCGCTCAGCCACCCTTTTTTCACGAGGCTTTAG
>JBGCFB010000299.1:0-3047 GCA_045106685.1 Bacteroidia bacterium
CATGAAAGGAAAGAAAAGCCAGACGGGAATTATGGTTGCAAGGCTTGTGGAACCGTAAGGAGTTCAAAGTGCATAGTAGAAAGTTTAAAGCTTTGAACTTTCTACTATGCACTTTGCACTCTTAAAAGTCCGAGTCATCAAACCAATAATAGGCTTTCCAGGGCTGGCCTATAGCTGAGCGACGAAGTCTAAGGCGTGCCCTTCCAGTACCGACAAATTCGGTTTCTTCGTTTTCGCGAATGGTTAAATTGAAATTTCGAACAACGAAGGCTTCTGTATCAGTTGTATCGGGAGGCGGAAAATAGTTCCAATCCAGATTTATTTGCTCAATAGAAAGAAACAGATTGTAACTCAGATTGAGTTCTGTTGCTCTGTCCCAGCTCACCTCTTGTCCCAGCTCAAAATCATAATATGCAAAAGTGAAGTCATTACTAAAAAGCCTTCCATACAGGCTTGAATCGCGCAATTCGTACGCATTTTTAAACAAAAGAAAAAAGCCATCAAGCGTCCTGGGATCGCCAAGCACATCCTCCTGGCTAAGTGCATCAGGTGCCAGTCTTGGAGCAAACGGATTGCACCCCAGACTCAGTATAAGCCAAAGGCTTATACCTATAGTGACAGCTTTAGGTACGATATGCTTCAAGGTAATTTTCATATGAAAAATACAGTGTAATAGTCTAATGGAATGTGATTAAGCAGTCATTTTAAAGCTAATCGCAAAAAGCCAACAGTCAATCGCTTAATTCCTTATTTCAAAACTACATAAACCAATTCGATTCTGTAATTTGCGGTCATGTCACAGGTAACAACCCGCATTGTCGATACACTTACAGGTAAACCTATCAAGGGTATCATGATTCTTCTGGAAAAGCACGTACGCGATGAAGAATGGCACGAACTCACCCACACGTATGCGGATGAAGATGGCAATGCCGTAGACTTGTTATCCGAAGGCATCAACCTCATTCCAGGCCTTTATCGACTGGCTATTCCGGTTGGCATACACTATGAGCAAATAGGCGTAGAGCCCATTTTCCCTATTATTTATGCCATGTTTGAGATCAAAGACCGTCAAAACTACAACATCCCCATCCTGGTAGGACCCAATAGTTTTACTGTATATCGCGAGAAGGTCTAATTGTTTACTCGCTACTTGATCCTCGATACTTGATACTCTCGCATGGCTTTTAATAATAATCTACGGCTTAGAATCAATGCTCAATTCAGTAACGGTTCTATACGAAGATGAGTGGCTTATTGCTGTAGATAAACCTGGCGGGGTAGTTGTTCACAAAACTGCGGGAGCGCCTCCTGGCAAGCCGCTTTTGCAGCAAGTCCGCGACCATATCGGTATGCATGTATTTCCGGTTCATCGTTTGGATAGAGGTACGAGCGGAGTTATGCTTTTTGGAAAAAGTAAGGAGGCTGCTTCTGAGGCGGGAAAGTGCTTTATGAATCGCGAAGTGCAAAAGACGTATCAGGCTTTAGTACGAGGCTGGACAGATGAGGCCGGGCTTGTCGACTATCCACTTACAGCAGGAGAGAAAGACGAACGCATGCGCGAAGCGCAAACGCATTACACACGTCTCCAAACATTTGAACTGGCCCAGCCGATTGGCCGCTACGATACTGCTCGCTATAGCCTCCTTGAAGTTCGTCCCCATACTGGCCGTTGGCGACAAATAAGAAGGCATTTTGCCCACCTCAGGCATCCGGTAATCGGCGATGTCCAGCATGGAGATCGCCATCACAATCATTTCTTCAGAGGAGAATGGGGCATTATGACGCTTTGTCTTTCTGCCGTAAAGCTTGCGCTGATTCATCCTTTTACAGAGGAGGCTCTGATCATCCAGGCGCAGCCTGGGGCTGCGATAAGGGAAGCGTTGGAGCGATTGCGCTAGTCAACATGCTCGTTCTCGGTTTTTCTTCGAACTGCGACTACAACAGCATTTTGAATGCTAATCATCGCACGAGCAAACCGAGTATTGATTTTTGAAGCTTGCTGATAGATGGCCTGGATTTTTTTAAATTCTTCTGTGATTTCTTGCCGGTTTTTGTCACTCATATCCACTTGAAGGGCTTGGCCTCCAAGTTTATGTTTGGCGCTTTTTTTCCAGGCAAAAAAGGGCGTCTTTCTTGATTGAGCATTAAGCACTTGATACACAAATCTTCTTGCAGGGAGTCTAACATCGTAACTTCCAAGAACGACATCCAAGAGTGCGTCTATTTGCTTTTGCAAGGGTTGACCATTTTGTCGACGAATGGCTTTTATGATACAATGATCGAGGTATGTTTTTGGGCTTTGCATAGGCCTCCTCGCCTGAAGGGCGAAGCCTTTTTCGACCTTTTTCCACAAACCACCCAAATAGCGCTTTTCATCTTCATACCAAATCAGCTCAAGAGCTCCAACAAGAATAAGTCGAGCAGTCGTCAGCTTAATCATCCGCGCACAATCATCAAACCAAGGGTCCATATCCCCTCTGTTATTAACGATAAAAGTCAAACCTTTCTCTTTCGGATCGATATGAATCACATACGATAGCCCTGGAGACAAAACCTTACGCGTATCAGCGAGAACGGCCTCATCAATCTTCATTTCATACTGGTTTAGACGGGTGCGCCATAACCAGATAGAGTTCTTGAATTTTTTATCAAAAATGAAGGTTTCCTCAAAGCGAATAGCCATCCTCTAAATTAAAAAATATCGTCAATATTGTTGATAAAAAAGCAGGAATCCCGTCTAACGGTGTATACTCTGTAGTCGCGCGCGCGCAAGTCGTCTGACCACTTAAGTCGTCTGACCGCTTAAGTCGTCTGACCACTATCCAAAAGGAACGCTTTCGCCATCTAGCTATATTCTTTAGATTTGATAGTATAGAAATGCCCATCAGAATACAATTAATACCCTTCGTTTAGCGCTTGCAATACATTCATTTTCTCAACCCCATGAAAAAGCATCTTGCCTATTTGTTTGTACCGCTGGGCATACTGATGCTGGTGGAATTCTTATGTGGTAGTTCTTTTCAGGAAAGTCTTATAGAATATAG
>JBGCFB010000003.1:0-7207 GCA_045106685.1 Bacteroidia bacterium
ATAGATCGTGAGATTGCGCACGTAAAAGCCGGGAGAAGTGGCTTTATGCTTGTGAAGCTCAATGGCCTGGAAGATCAGGATATGATTGATAAACTTTACGAAGCAAGTCAGGCTGGTGTGAAGATCGAACTTATTGTGCGTGGTATATGCTGCCTGAGGGCCGGGGTACCAGGCATGAGTGAGAATATCCGCATCACCCGTTTGGTGGATCGCTTTTTAGAGCATGCTCGTGTATTTTATTTTGCAAATGGAGCCGAAGCTGATGTGGAAAACCTTCCTGTTTCAGGAGACCTTTATCTGGCTTCAGCCGACTGGATGACGCGCAACCTGAGTCGAAGAGTAGAAACAGCATTCCCTATTATGAATGCCTCATTAAAAAATGAAATTCTTCACATGCTCCGTCTCCAACTTGCCGACAATACCAAGGCAGTCCACCTCAATGCTGATATGGAAAATATTTCCGTTGCAGCAAATCCAGACGCTCCTGTACGGGCTCAGGAGGACGCATATTGGCTGGTAGAGCGTGGAGAGTTGGGCAATAGCTGATTTGATGATTAGCTGATTTGAAAATGAGGAAGGTGTGTGGCCTCAGACTTTTGCGAATAAAGGCCTTCTCTATTCCGCTGTCTATACAAAAACCGCCCAAGCACTTATTGTACTTGGGCGGTTTATTATTAATAAAAACAGAGGCTGGCCTACTGCTTAGTAGCTTTGATAACATAGTCAATCGAGTCTCCTTCATTATATGAGAGCATCAATTCGCTACCATCAATAGTAAATGGACCTTCAGAAACATCAGTAGTAGAATCTGTAACATATGTCATCCTGAGTGTTTCGTTATTGTCACCCACAACCTGGTATGTTCCTGAAGCTGATTCACTTGTAGGAAAGCCAAGCGCTTCCACTGTTAGCGTTTGCTTAATGGTTCCAGCGCCTTCTCCTTCATCTGCAAATGTAATTTCAAGGCCAGTGATTTTGGCAAAAAACAGATCAAGTCCGATTTGCTCAATACCATTAGCAGTGAATGAAGAAGCTACCCAGGTACCGTCAAGGTCTTTAGAAAGCTTTACAGTATCTTCTGCACAAGAAGAAAGAAGTGTTGCGAATGCGATAATCGCAGTGAAAATTAAAACTAGTCGTTTCATGATGGTGGTTAAATTTAGCTTGAAGTGAAAAAATGGTTTACAATGTTTATGATAGGGTATAAACACTTTTTGCATAAAAAACGGGCAAACACTATTAAGTGTATGCCCGTTTCAAGTTCAGTTTAAACTGAATTATTGCTTAGAAGCTTTTACAACGTAGTCGCTGCTATCGCTTACAAATGTGAAAGTAACGTCACTTCCATCAAGGTCCATATCCATGTTCAAGGTTTCAGCAACACCATCTTCAGTGTAGCTAAGCATTACCATGTCATTGTCATCAACAGAAGTAACAGTGAAGTCACCATTGATTGACTCAGTCACAGACTGGCCAAAAAATTCTACTGTAAGGCTGTTTGTAAATGTTCCCATACCTTCGCCTGCGTCAGCGAATGTGTATGATGATGCAGTGATTAGAGCTCCGAAAGCTTCTTCTCCGTCAATAGTAACAGAAGTAGCGTTCCAGGTTCCGTCAAGCTTCTTAGCAAGCTTTACCTGCTCTTCAGCACATGAAGAAAAAAGTGTTGCAAGTGCGATGATCGTAGTGAAAATTACAATTAGGCGTTTCATTTGGTTTAGTGTTTTTAAGTTAAACTTGGTTTTTTAATGCGCCGGCAAAGATAATAGAACAAGTATCATTTCACCTAACAAATGAGCAAACGTGAAGAATAACTGCCTGAACGTGTAGTTTCACTGGATAAACGTATGGATCAAGTTGAGAAAGAGGTTCCGCAACCACAGGTTTCCTTAGCATTTGGGTTATTAAAGATAAAGCCACGGTCGTTAAGGCCACGCTGAAAATCAACCTCGATTCCTACGAGGTAAATTGCCTGACGAGGATCAACGATGACTTCTGTACCATTGATGACATGCAGCTCATCCATCGGCTGTTTTTCCTCAAAATCAAGAATATAACTCAAGCCGGAGCAGCCTCCGCCTTTTACTCCCACACGCAAATATTTCCCTGGATCAACTTCTTCCAACAAGCGCTTTACTTCTTGAGCAGCACTGTCTGTAAGCTTTACTATATCCTGAGTTGTTGTATCGGTCATTTTGAAAAAATTATTATAGACTACAAAGTTACGCTTTTTGAATCGGGTTTTTAAACGAGAAAAGAAGGCCTTAGTTTTGAAGAACCATGGCAAACTATTCTGAATTTGAATCAGTCAACTATACTGATTGGCAAAACAAGGTTTTAGGCGATTTAAAAGGTAAGCCGATCGAGAAAATAAACTGGCAAACGCCAGAAGGTTTCACGCTCCATCCCTATCCTGAAGAGATGCCTGTACCGTCCTCATGGACACGCGGAAACGCGTTTAACGCGATGGATGCAGGCTGGCAAAGCGTCCAGGCAATCAGCGTAGATGACCAAGTTACGGCCTTAGCTATTCTTGAAGATGCAGTTATGCATCAGATACCAGCTTTCCTATTATATAGTAAAAACGACACAGCCAATATTGAACAGTATCAAGCTGTTTGGGAAAAAATTGACCTGGGTCAACATGCCATCCATCTGGTTCCATCTTCCAAAGCACCTGGGCTACCATTATCCAAAGCCCTCATTCAGCACGCAGAAAGTCTAGACCTCTGCGATAGCCTTACTGGAAACATCTTCAGTGCTGGAAACCAAGCGATTCCCGCACTTTCTCCCAATACGCCCTGGTTTCGCACTGCCGGAATCGATGCCACTGCTATAGAAGCAGGTGGAGGAAACTGCGCGCTACAGATTGCTGTAGCGCTGAGCCGCACGGTCGACCTTTTTGCCGACACCAAAAGTGTCAACATCCTTGCTTCCAGACTTGCCTATCGATTTGCCATCGGCAATAGCTTCTGGCTTGAAGTAGCAAAGCTTCGCGCATTCCGCATGCTTGCGGCTCGCGTGCTTGAAGTTTTTGGGGTAAAAGACCAACAACTACTTTCCCCTTTTATACTAACAGAAACCGGAACATATAATAAAGCTCGCTACGACGCTCATACCAATATGCTAAGGACCACCAGCGAGGCGCTTTCCGCTTCGGTTGGAGGTGCGCATGCGATCGCTATCCATCCGTATAGTGATTTATTGGGTGAACAAAATATAGAAGATGCCCGCCTTGCGCGCAATATCATGCAGCTCATGCGTCACGAAAGCTATATGGATCGCGTCGCCGACCCGGCAGGTGGAAGTCGCTACGCAGAAGAAGCTACGCATACCCTTGCGGAGACTTCCTGGGCCCTTTTTCAGGAAATGGAGGCACTTGGAGGATATGAAAAAGCACAGGATTGGCTTCAGGAAAAATTGGCCCAATCTCAGCAAAGTCGCGAGCAAAAAGCGAAAAAACGCAGAGATCAGTTTGTAGGTGTAAGCAATTATCCGAATCCGGAAGAAAAGCTTGAAGATCTCAACTTTGAATCAGACAAGAGGCCTATTGCCCAATTTGAAAAACTCAGGTTTGAGTTAAGTAAAAAGGGCAAAAGTCATCAAGCATTTTTATTGATGTATGGAGCGAAAGCTTGGCGAAGTGCCAGGCACACCTTCGCTTCTAATCTATTAGGAATTCTGGGGCTTGATTTAGTGGAAAATAGCCAACCAGATGATTGGCAAGTTTCGCTTGAGGAAATTAAGAAGGCTTCTCCTGCCATCGTATGCCTGTGTGCAAGCGACGATGATTACGCCCAGGCGCATATTCAGGAAATAAAGCAGCTGTTACCTGAAGCGCTTATCGTAGTTGCTGGCGGAACGCGAGAAGACCTCCAGCCAGATCATTTTGTTTACAGAGGAGTCGACGTACTCTCAACCCTTTCTCACATTGTCAACCACCTAAAGGCCTAGTCATGCGTCCAGACTTTTCTAATTTATCATACCGCCCTATCATCAAAGGCCCGGCTATATCAGCTGACAAGCAGTACGAAACGCCTGAAAAGATTGACATCCAGTCGATTTACAACCCTGAGGCTACCAAGCAATTGGAGCATACTCGATTCCTTGCAGGTCTGCCGCCTTTTCTTGGTGGGCCCTATGCAAGCATGTATGTAAACCGTCCCTGGACCATTCGTCAGTACGCCGGTTTTTCTACCGCTGAGGCCTCCAATGCATTTTATAGAAAAAACCTTGCAGCAGGTCAAAAAGGGCTTTCTGTTGCATTTGACCTTGCTACGCACCGAGGCTATGACTCGGACCATCCACGTGTCCAGGGTGATGTAGGAAAAGCCGGAGTAGCTATCGATAGCGTAGAGGATATGAAAATCCTTTTTGACCGCATTCCACTCGATCAAATGTCTGTCTCGATGACCATGAACGGAGCAGTACTTCCGATCATGGCCTTTTATATTGTCGCTGCGAAAGAACAGGGAGTTTCTCCTGAAAAGCTCTCCGGCACTATTCAGAATGATATTTTGAAGGAGTTCATGGTGCGAAATACGTATATCTATCCGCCGCTTCCTTCGATGCGTATCATCGGCGATATATTTGAATACAGCTCTCAAAACATGCCACGCTTCAACTCGATCTCGATTTCGGGTTATCATATGCAGGAAGCGGGTGCTACGGCTGATTTGGAATTGGCTTACACCCTCGCTGACGGACTGGAATACCTGCGTACAGGAATCGCGGCAGGACTGGACATCGATGCCTTTGCCCCTCGCCTTTCATTCTTTTGGGCGATAGGGATGAACATGTATATGGAAATAGCCAAGATGCGTGCGGGCCGTTTATTATGGGCAAAAATGGTCAAGCAATTTGGCCCCAAAAATCCCAAATCGATGTCGCTCCGAACGCACTGTCAAACCTCTGGATGGAGCCTTACTGAGCAAGACGCATTCAACAATGTGGCACGAACCTGTATAGAAGCGATGGCGGCAGTATTTGGAGGAACACAATCGCTGCATACAAACTCATTCGACGAGGCGATCGCGCTACCTACGGCATTCTCTGCACGAATTGCACGTAATACCCAACTCTTCATTCAAGACGAAACTGATATTACAAAGGCGGTCGACCCTTGGGCGGGTTCGTATTATATCGAAAGCCTTACTTCCTCTATTGCTGATCAGGCGTGGAAACTTATTGAGGAAGTAGAAAGCTATGGCGGCATGGCAAAGGCCATTGAGGCCGGCATTCCCAAGTTGCGCATTGAGGAAGCTGCCACTCGCAAACAAGCGCGTATCGATAGCGGCAAAGACGTGATCGTTGGCGTCAATAAATTCAAGGTCAAAAACGAGAGTAATTTCGAAATCCGCGAAGTCGATAATGACGCGGTGAGAGACTCACAAATTGCGCGCATTAACCAGGTTAAATCATCACGTGATAAGGCTAAGGTAACTGCCTGTCTGCAAGCACTTGAGCAAGCCGCTGCTTCCGGCAAAGGAAACCTGCTTGCTTTAGCGGTGGATGCAGCAGAGGCGCGCGCCACGCTAGGCGAAATATCGGATGCACTAGAGACGAGTTTCGGCCGCTATCAACCTCAAATTCAAGGCGTTAGCGGTGTTTATGCTAAAGAAGTTATGGAAGAGGATAGTTACCAAAAAGCTGTTGCACTTGCCAACGATTTTGCGAAACAAGAAGGTCGCAGGCCGCGCATTATGGTTGCAAAAATGGGCCAGGACGGTCATGACCGTGGAGCGAAGGTTATCGCAACAGCCTTCGCTGATTTAGGATTTGATGTGGACATAGGTCCGCTATTTCAGATTCCTGAAGAGGTGGCCCTTCAGGCCGCAGAAAACGATGTCCATATCGTAGGTGTGAGCAGCTTGGCTGCAGGCCATAAAACGTTGGTTCCTCAGCTGATTGCAGAACTCAAGAAACTGGGGCGTGAGGATATTCTGGTAGTTGCCGGAGGCGTCATTCCACAGCAGGATTATGATTTCCTCTACGAAGCTGGCGTTGTTGGTGTGTTCGGCCCGGGAACCGTTATCGCGGAAGCTGCTACTAAGATTTTAGAGCAGATGCTTGATTAGCTGATTTGATAATTTGATGATTGGCTGATTTGATTTTCATTAATCATTGATCATTAGTCATGGAAATAGCTCATGATTAATGACTAATGATCAATTTGTAGGGGGAAAACAGATTACATGAGAATCATAATCGTGGAAGTCGATGAACTTTCGACGCAGGAATAAAGGACTCGTATTAGTCTCATTAAACTGCTGAGCGGGACTTCCCCACCAGTTGCACTCAAGGAGTTCATTGTATCGGGTAAACCAGGTATGCCAACCCTGATAGCTGAATCCCCAACCGAAGGTCTGTAGTTGAAGGAGACTATCGATTTCTTGTTGCTGTTTGGGTAAGATAAAAAGCTCCTCTAACGGAATATCAGGCTGACGCCATACGGGATATGTCTGCTTATTCTTAAAACTATTTGAAACGGTGGTAAACTCCTCAGAATCAGGATATAGCATCGCGACAGCTTTCCAATCGAAATACTTCACAAGGATATAGGCGACGCTCCAACCTGCGTATTCACGCTTTTTCCAGATACGTTCATGAAGGCTATCGAGACGGGCAAAATCCTCGTTTGACATACCAGCTTTTAAAGCCTCCATTGCATAATGCGTGCAGTGCATCGGGCATATTCCAACCGAGTCCTCGAGGCAATTTTGGTACTGATCAAAAAATGTATGCTCGTCATTATATGGAGAGATACGCGCCATCTTAAGCCATTCTGTTCCGGCATATCGGCTTACTCCTTTTTGCTGTTCATTGTACCAAATGTTCTCGATATCTGCTGCGCGGTTCACCGCTTTGATCGCGTCAAAACCTTTAGTTTGCGTTATTGGCGGCACGTATGGCGCGATAGTGTCCGAAAGCGCCACGTGTTCAATAAGTATATGTTCGCCCGAAACAGTAGCGCAACCTGTCAGCAGCAATAATGGCATATATACCCAGATCAATTTCATTGGAATTTCATTTTCATGATGAGCGTACCTTCGATTTTTTTCATAAAAAAAGCCGCTCCAACATGGAACGGCTTTTTTTAATTTCCTGACAGGCTAGTGCTAACATCCCGGAAAGAAATATTGAGTAAAGACAATTTCGTACTCGGTACCTTTTGATGTTTGTTTGCTCATAATAATAAAGCTGGCTC
>JBGCFB010000030.1:0-15759 GCA_045106685.1 Bacteroidia bacterium
GGTAAAAGTGTTTCCAATTCTAAAAACTTGCTGCCAAAGGTCGCAGCGCTTCAGAGAAGCGCCAGGTTGGTAGAACTCGAACACACCTGCGTTTTAGCTCCGGAGGAGCGGCACTGAATGGGCCGCTCCTCCGGAGCTAAAAATGGAGGGGCCATGATGATCTACCAACCTGAAGCTCCTCTGGAGCTTTTCCGCCAAGGCGGAAACAATAGAAAGAACGTATTTGTCATCAAAATACATATTGCAGGTATCGCCTGTATTAACCCTCGATATGACAACCTTTTTGGTTTCGTTAGACAACTTCAAAATAGAGAACACTAAGAACCGCAGCAAGTTTCCAGTTGATATAAGTCTGTCACTTCGGTTTGAGTCAAGGCGCGATTTAGAATCACTATATCATCGAGTAATCCAGTATAATCGGTACCCAGAAATAGGTCCCCAATATCTTCAGCCACATGCATGGAGGAACATTTCGCTGGTCCTGTATCTCGACTGTGGAGTACGCCATTCAAATACAGCAACATTTCATCATTATCCTTTACGGCTACCAAATGATACCAAGAACCTGTAAAGGCATCTACGACATCCTGACAAGTGGTATTTCCTACAAATGGGAGCGAGGTTTCTGACCAGACGCTATTGTTGTGCCCAAACACTGCCCTTCTACAATCGAACAGTGCTACCGACCATTCGCCATTTCTATCAGGACACCGTAAAGTCGTATTCCGATGGAGGAGTGATTCAAAATCTCCACCTTGTCGGGAAGAATCCTTTGGCATATACCAGAGTGAAATCGAAAAGCTCGTTAAGTCATTGAGAAAATCGGTGTCCTGGGAAGTCAGAAATTCTGTTTTCCCATTACGCTGATCAAACTCAAATGCACAGCGGGAATTTCCTTTTCGATCAGTGGCAGGCGCCGCTGTAGAAGAATTGGTGAGATGAGCACCACTCGAAGACTGGTCGAGTAAAGAGCCATCCTCAAAGCCATAAAAGGCTATAACATCATCCTGAATCCCGTCAGGTAGGCAATCTATAATCTGGGCTTGGGGTCTTTTATTCTCATCACAACTCGTGAGTAAGAAAAAAGCTAACATAAGAAGGGATAATACTGCAAATCTTTTCATCGTGTCTAAATGATATAAGGTTGAATAACTGGTTGTGACAATGTGATGTAAAGATTTTCTTCATATATCAAATGATAGGTTGTTATATAAGGATGTCGCCAAAAAGCGCTGGTTGGTTGGGTTAAAGGTGATTTTTTTGAAAAAATTAATTCTCCGCCAAGTTCTCCATCGAAAACTCCATACTTCCATCCACCAGGTTTTTCTTCGAAATGCGCTGATTGCTTTTGATCAGTTTGGTGCCCATCACATAGGCTTTGGGGAAGTTGATCGCGTCGACAGCGAGGAGTCGGTCGCCAGCAAAGTACCAGACAGAAAGCCGCTCTGCCTCACCTTCTTCCTTGCGCACATGGACTTCGTCATAATCCGTAGAGAGGCCGACCATCTGGAGTTTTACGCCATATTGATCTGACCAAAACCAGGGCAGGGCATTGTATTGGGCTTCTTTTCCGCAAACAGCAGCGGCACACACCTTCGCCTGATCGGCAGCATTCTGCACGGATTCCAGTCGCACATAGCGGTCATAATGTGGATTATGGTGATAGGTACAGTCGCCGATTGCGAAGATATCTTCGTCTGAAGTTCGGGTTGAAGCATCGACGCGGATGCCATTCTCTATCTCGATTCCGATAGACGCAGCCAGTTCCGTATTCACTCGAATACCAACGCCGATCACGATCATATCGGCCTCAAATCGTGAGCCGTCTGTGCAAATCAATTCATCATGATTTGCTGCGGTTTCAATGGCGTCGACTTGTTTTCCTGTAAAAATATCGACTCCGTGCGAAGCGTGTAATCGTTCGAAATAGTCTGACGTTGCAGGCGCTGCCACCCTCGCCAATACGCGCGACTCGCGTTCCAGCACGGTCACGTCCGCACCGATTTTGCGGAGCGAAGCAGCGGCTTCCAGTCCGATATAACCTCCGCCGATCACGACGACGCGCTTTCGCGCGCAGGTGCGGATTCGCTGACGGATGCGAAGTGCGTCTTCTGCGGTACGCATGAAGTAGAGGTGCTTTGCTTCATCAAGGCCTTTGATAGGCGGAACCAAGGGGCGTGCGCCGGTCGCTAAAATGAGTTTGTCATATGTTTGCTCACTGCCATCTTCGAGTGTGATCGTCCTCGGATCGCGTTGGATGGCTTTGACTTTGAGGCCGAGTTTCAGGCCGATGTTCTTGCGCTCGTAGCTCTCCGCCGAGCGGAGCTGGCTACGGCCGCCTTCTTCCTCATGGGTGAGATATGCTTTCGACAAAGGCGGTCGGTGATACGGCAAGGTTGGATCTGCATCATATAGCAAAATCTCGCCTTCCCAACCTTCGTTGCGGAGGTGAAAGGCGCAATTTACGCCAGCATGGCTCGCGCCGATGATCACACATATTTTCCCACTGGTAGAGGTTTCGGACATAAAGCCTTTTTATCAGTTGATGAGGGGTCAAACTTAAGCATGTTGGGTATAAATAGTGGCACCATGTAGAGAAAAGGCATGCCTTTTCTCTACACAAGATGGTTTCTATATTAGGTTTCACCTAAAAAAAACCGTCGGCCCCAACCTATAAAAGGACGGAGCCGACTGTTCACTAAAATTCGATTTCCTATTGCAGATCTAGTGCCTGCGGCACTAGCGCACAACTACCTTCGCAGTAGTAGTTTCTCCAGCTACATCAAGCTGCAAGAGATACATACCTGCCTGAGGGCGTTCGAGTAGGATGTTTTTGTTGAAGGTGCCAGCGCCTGCGCGCGTTTCGCTGCGAAGCACTTCGCGACCGAGCATATCCATCAAGCGAAGCTTGACATTCGAAGCCTGGAGCAATTCGAACTGGACCGTAAATTGGCCATTGTTTGGATTAGGGAAAAGCTTCACGCCCTGCGCTAATCCTGCAAGGTCTTCAAGTCCTACCGCTGTATAGAGAATTTCGATCGAAGTATCAGAAATACAGCCCGAAGATGGATCACGCGAATACACAGCATAATATCCAGAAGGGCCTGCAAACAAGGTCGAACCCGTTCCGGCCGGGCCACCATTGCGCACCCAGATATAATCGAGTCCTGCCTGCGGCATATCGACCGTAAAGGTTCCACCTGTAAGCGTGATATCAGGCGTAGCCAAATCGACTACATCGATACTTACAGCTGCAGCAGTACTGTTACATAGTGTTTCAGTGTAGATTACTTCGGCAGTATAGCTACCAGTTTCTTTGACAAAAATGCTAGGGCCATTTTCTCCCATTATTGCTACGCCGTCCTTATGCCACTGAATAGAGTCAGTACTTGAAACCATCAACTCAACAGAATCACCGGCACAGATGCTGGTATTTCCCATCACAGTTACCATAGGCATCGGAGGAATAGAATCGACCATAAAGGTATCCGAACATAGCTCTACCGACATCGGGCGGCTCAGGTGGAAGTTGACCGTAAGGCCTTGGTTGGTTACCGGATTCACACCTGCGATAGCTGTAGACATATCGAGGTCGACATTTGCAACACCATTATTATTACCATCGGCGCAGCCGTCATCGGCTCCACCCAGGCCAGAGTCTTCATCCCACACTTCAAACACATAGGTTCCTGTAGATTGGAGAATGAGATTTAATGGACCGATTGTCAAAGGCGTATTCGCATTGCTTAAAGGATTGGCAGAAGTATTGATCAATGCTGTTCCAGACGGATCATCAAGAATCCAGTAAAGGTCAGGGCGACCTACACCGAGGTCATCGGAGCAGTTAACGCCAGCGATCACGATGGAATCAAGCACAAAGCCAGTCGTATCGATCGTAGCCGAATATTGAATAATATACTCTCCCGGATCTACTAAAGTCTGAGGAGAAGGGTTTTCGAGATTGGTCTGAAAAGTGAAGTTGTTAGGACCTGTGATGTTCCAGTCGTAGCTATAGCCCGTCTGGCCATTGCTTGGGATATTGTTCGTCAGGCTCAAACTTGCAGGTGCACAATTTGTATTGATCACATAATCATAACAGCTGCCCTGGCGTTTACAACCGGTTACGATCAGCTGTGCTGGATAAGATGCAGGACGCTGCCCCAATAATGGCAGGGTCACATTTAGGTCAACTGAAAGTGCATAGGTTCCTGGCAATGTAGGCGTACCAAATAATCGGATACAGCCGACAGAGTCAGGGGTGGGATTCGTATTGCGCAGGTCATATATACAGTTGGGCTGGAGGTTACACTGCCAGTTCATGCCAGTCGGCAAACCGCTTACACCTGTAATTTCAAATTCAAGGAAAGGAAGTGTCACGCCACCAGTAGTAGTATCACGAGGAAAAACAAAGGTCGCGTCAAAGTCTGCAAATTCGCAGGCTGGAATAACAGGAAGCGGGTCAGGATAGACGCCATCTTCTGTGGTGGAAACAGTCGTGTCAATGGTACACTGGCCGCTTGCAGGTAGCGCAAGTACACAGACCAGTAAGAACAGAATGGAATGAGAGAAGGAAAGGTATTTCATAGAACTTATTTTTTGTACAACATACAATGCCGTAGTTTGGAGTACATCCGAAAACCCCTGAAGGTGGGATTTTATTGTATGACTGTGTTTTTTCGTATCGTCACACGAAACATTTTAACCTACCTTTAGTATGACATGAAATTTTCCAACCCGATTTATCCTATGGTTTTCCAGCTTTTAATGCGCCTTGCCTTTACGCTAGGCTTCTTTATACTTATCGATTTTTACGTCCAGCATGCCTTTTTTCAGGTGCTGGGAAATAAACCTGCAGTAAAATGGGGATTCTGGAGTGTAAACATCTTCATGTACCTTGGCCTCGCCTCAGTGATGGCAGTATATGTATTTGATCGAGGATCAGTACCGCGTAATCTGGGATATTGGTTCGGTAGTTTTATGCTCGTCTTATATGTACCAAAAATGCTAATGGGAGCAGGCTTACTTCTCGAAGACGTTTTTCGCCTCGGGACCTGGATCACCAATAAAGTAGGCTCTCCGGAAGAGCCTTATCCGCTGGGAAGGAGAAAATTTATCAGCCAGGGAGTGATGGCGCTCGCGGCGATTCCTTTTGCCGGCATGATCTACGGGATTGTAAAAGGGCGTTATGCTTTCAAAATTCGTAAAGTGCAGGTTCCTGTTCAGGGCTTGCCCGCTGCCTTCAACGGCTTTACGATTACCCAACTATCAGACATCCATATTGGAAGCTTTGATGATAAAGAAGCTGTAGGAAATGCATTGCAAAAAGTAAAGGAACTGAACTCGGATATCGTCTGCTTTACTGGCGACCTTGTCAATACCTATGCAGAAGAATTTGACGGTTGGGATGAGACATTCAAAACGCTTACAGCCGCTGGTCCTGTTTATACCATTTTAGGAAATCACGATTACGGCGACTATGCTGGCTGGGATAGTCCTGCTGAAAAGCAAGCTCATTTTGAGCGTATGGTCGGTACTCATAAGCGCATGGGCTGGGACTTGCTTCGCGACGAGCATCGCTGGATCGAGCGCGACGGCGAACGCATCGCCCTCGTAGGCGTGGAGAACTGGGGAGAAAGCGGATTTAAGCGCTATGGCAATCTCGACAACGCCCTCAAAGGCACTGAAGACGCACCTGTGCGTGTACTTCTTTCGCACGACCCTAGCCATTGGAATGCCCAAACTGTGCCTAATAAACATCAGGTAGACCTCACCCTTTCCGGTCATACACACGGCATGCAATTTGGCGTCGAAATACCCAAGCTAGGCATCAAATTCAGCCCCGTACAATGGCGCTACCCACAATGGGCAGGACTCTACAATGACGGCGGCAATCAGCACCTGTATGTCAATCGCGGCTTTGGCCACATCGGCTATATGGGACGCGCAGGCATTATGCCTGAGATCACGGTGCTTGAGCTAGTGAAGGCATAATAGGAAATTGCAGAATGATGATGAGTGAATGGAGGTTTTTGACATGTCTGAAATCACTATTCTGCAATTTCCAACCCCTATTCAACGAATGGAGATTGCAGACTGATGATTAGTGATTGGTGAATTTTTTCTGGTAAACTGTTGATCAATTTGAGGTTTAACCGTCTAACGGTTATCACACTCAAATAAAATTCCCCATGAAAAAACAAGAATTAGAAAATCGACTAGTCGACTTTGCGATCTCTACCGCAAAAAGTATTGATGAGCTTCCAAAGACGTTTATCAATACTCATCTAGGTAAACAACTCATCCGCTCTACGACCTCAGCTGCCCTCAACTATGGTGAAGCACAAGGCGCGGAATCACGAGCAGACTTTATTCATAAGATGCAAGTTGCCCTAAAAGAGCTTAAGGAATCTTTTGTCTGTTCAAAAATAATTCTAGGCCTCTTGGATTCTGGCCAAGAAGTGTTTAATCAGTTAAAAGAAGAAAACAATGAGCTCATCGCAATTTTTATCGCAAGTATAAAAACTGCAAAAAATAACAGGTAAACAATGCCTGTGAAGGCATAATAGCAGATGGATGATGAGTGGATGGAGGCTTTTTTTGATATTTCTACAATCACTATTCTGCAATTTCCAATCCCTACTCAATGAATGGAGATTGCAGATTGATGATGAGTAAATGGAGATTTTTTTGACATTTCTACAATCACTATTCTGCAATTTCCAATCCCTACTCAACGAATGGAAATTGCAGATTGATGATGAGTAAATGGAGATTTTTTTGATATTTCTACAATCACTATTCTGCAATTTCCAATCCCTACTCAACGAATGGAAATTGCAGATTGATGATGAGTAAATGGAGATTTTTTGGTATTTCTACAATCACTATTCTGCAATTTCCAATCCCTACTCAACGAATGGAAATTGCAGATTGATGATGAGTAAATGGAGATTTTTTTGGCATTTCTACAATCTGCAATCTTCCTAGCTTATCCGCATAAGTCGCGGTACAAGTAACCAGCGCAACCGAGTATTGGACTCCACAAATTGCGACCAGGAAGTAGCGTAGCTTTCAAAACAGGCCATGCCGCTTGTGGGCATTTCGTAGGGTGATCCCATTTTAGTAAGGTATTGCACCACATTCTCCATTGTAGGATTATGGCCGAAGATCATAACCGTGTCATGCTGGTCATCGATATTTGTAATGATATTGAGCAGACTTTGATCCCCTTCAAAATAAGCTGCGCGATCTACCTTAATATTTCCTTTGTAGCCCAGCTTATCTCGTATGATTTCTGCGGTATCAAGCGCCCTGCGTCCTGGAGAGCTGATGATTAGGTCCGGTTTGAAGGCATTCTTCTTTAAAATCTTTGCCAAACGCCCGGCATCTTTTTGCCCGCGCGCCTTGAGCGGACGGTCTATATCCTGGACATTCAGGGGCCAATCTGATTTAGCATGGCGGCAGAGTACGAGGGTTTTCATCTTCCTAAATTAAGGATTCTGCAATAAATGGCATCACAATTTAGGAACGCTCCAAAAATTCTTACTTTTGCCTCAAATTTTGAAAACATGATCAATTTCCCTCTAAAGCAACTCCCTGAACGCGACGTTAAGCCACGTACCAAAGGTATGACGATGATTATCGACAAAGGCTACAGCATCCGCGAGGTTGAAAATGCACTGAGCATTGCTGGTGAGTATATCGATATTGCCAAATTAGGCTGGGGCACATCAGTAGTGACACCTAACTTGAAAGCGAAAGTAGAAGTCTACCAAAACGCTGGCATCCCTGTATATTTTGGTGGAACACTCTTCGAGTTATTCTATATCCGTAAGCAGTTGGATGACTACCGCGCTGTACTCAAGGATTATGGCGTTAGCCACCTGGAAGTAAGTGACGGCAGTGTCGATATGACCACATCTGAGAAGTGTAAGATTATCGAGTCTTTTGCAAAAGACTTCACTGTGTATTCGGAAGTAGGAAGCAAGAATCCAGACAAGCTACTAGCACCTTACCAGTGGGTAGAAATGATGCGTGCAGAGCTGGAAGCAGGATCAGAGAAGGTTATCGCCGAAGCGCGCGAAAGCGGCACTGTAGGCATGTTCCACTCTTCTGGTCAAGTGCGTTCAGACCTTATCGCCGAGATTCTTCACGAGATTCCTTCGCCAAAAATCCTCTGGGAAGCTCCACAGAAAAGCCAGCAAGCCTGGTTTATCAAGCTTCTTGGCAGCGACGTCAACCTGGGCAACATCGCACCATCGGAAGCACTTCCACTGGAGACATTGCGACTAGGACTTCGTGGTGATACATTCCATACGTTCATGAAGTAGAGAAAAGGCATGCCTTTTCTCTACTTCGGAATGCCCCGAAGGGCATGAATCGCAACAATCATTACAATTCGACAATCCGTTTCATACCTTTATGGCATGAAACGGATTGTCATTTTAGGTTCATTTTTACTGCTGCTTATGAGTTGCGGCAGTGATACTGATGCGATGTTTGAGCAGGCGGCTGAGCTTGAAGAGAAGGGAGACTATCAATCAGCTTATGTACTTATGGAAAAAGCAGCGGAGATCGATCCAGACAAAGTTTATGTTGTGGCATATAAAGCTTCACTTCTAAATGAGCTAGGACGATACGGAGAAGCACTTTCTACGATAAATGCTGCCTCAGTACTTGATCCTGAGAGTCCTGATATTGCATTCATTAAAGGGAGTATTTTTTACCAAACAAGACAATATGATTCCGCAGCGTACTACCATAATTTCGCTGTAGAGGCTGGCGTAGACGGCACACAGCGCTCAATGGCAGCAAATAATTTAGGCTCTGTCAAAAGTAAATCAGGGAATCAAGTAGAAGCGATAAATTGGTATAAAAAAGCCCTTCTTTTTGATTCTACAAATTGCAGGGCCTTAACGAATTGGGGCAACGCTCTTGATGAAATGGGCAAGCAAAAAGAGGCTATTACCTATTTTGAAAAAGCTATTGTATGTGATCCAGAAGCCCTATTAGCATACAATAATCTAGGCTTTGTTTATCAAAAACTAGGTCAATATGAGAATGCAAATAAAGCCTTAAACAAAGCCATTTCGCTAAACCCAAACTCCGCCCTCCCCTACAGCAACCGCGCTTACAACAAACTCAAACTCGGCGACCTCAAAGGCGCAATGGAGGACGTAAACACCTCGCTCGAATTGGACTCCCAAAACTCCTATGCCTATCGCAATCGCGCGCTGATTTTCTTCGCGATGGATGATACTGCGAGTGCTTGTACAGACTTGGCTACGGCGCGGAGCTATCGCTTTGCGGAGATGTATGGACCGGAGGTGGATAGCCTGCTGGTGGAGTTTTGTGAGGCAGATTAAGAATCCTCGCCGTTGGCCTGCCACAAGCCGGACTACGCGCAACCCCGCGCCACTAGCACGAAGTCCGGCTTAGCCCAGAATTTTTAAGCAGCCCAGTGTACATTTTACCTAAAAATAGCCTCCCCAATCACGCGAAACACAACAGACTGAAGAAGTTATTTGAATTGGTAATAGCAAGCAGATAGTAGCCAATCCATACTATTTTGAACTATATAGTTGCTTTATAACATGGATTGACGATTGCAGATTAATCGACTTACTATTGGAGACTTAGTACCTGCGGCACTAGCAGCAACCGCAGCCACAATCGTCACCTGACAAATTGAAATTAAACATGGTGTTTAAGATTAATGGTGGAACAAAAATGGCCAAAACCATCGTATTTTTACGATGGTTTTGGCCAAAAAAATTAGCAGCAGCCGGAACCGCAGCCACAGTTGCAACCACAGCCGCAATTGCAATCACTTTTAGAATCGGTTTGATTGTAGATGTACATAGTAGTATGTATTTAAGGATGAAACATTAATATAGAATTCTAAAGAACGTCATCGTATTTTTACGATGTATTTATTCAAAAAAATCAACAGCAGCCAGTACGCTTAAAAAGCCCACCGAGCGACGCCATTGCTTCCTGACAAACGCTGATGTCCAAACAGTAACACACCTTGGCACCTTCAATATTTCCTTGAATAAGGCCTACATCTTTCATCGCCTTAAGATGCTGGGAAACCGTGGCTTGCTCCAAGGGCAACTCCTCCACGATAGAACCGCAAACGCAGGCACCCTTGTCACTCAATAATTCGAGTATAGCAATCCGCGCAGGATGCCCCAAGGCCTTCGCCAATTTAGCGAGTCGCTTTTGCTGCTCTGAAAATAGATGTGTTTTACTTGCTGGCATAACAATCGCAAAAGTACGATAAATATTAAAGACATACAAAAGCTTCTGGCTGCTAGCTACTGGCTGCTGGTCTGCAGGGTTCATTCTACCCTCAAACAGCCAGAAGCTGGAGGCCAGAAGCTAGAAGCCAGTAACAATTCCCTTTTTTATTTATTTTTAGCCTATGAAGCAGATTTATACCTCAATCATACTGGGACTTTGTTTGGCATTTTCAGCCCAGGCCCAGCAGTTCACGTATGATGTAGAAGCCATGACACCCGTGGCTCGCCAAGGCGTCACCAACATGAGTGCCCCCTCATCGTTTGGCCCACATGTAACACGCATAGCGCCTGCCCCTGGCGGCGAAGCCGCCCAGAGCGAGCTCGCAAAAGCAAAAGAAATCGTTGCGCGACGCTTTCCACGGCGTGATGGCAGTCGCCAAAACGTAAGCCGCGCAGTGGCAGATCAACCATCGTTGCGCACCCGTTTTAACGGCCCTAATACAACGCTTGGAATCCCCATGGATACACACCTCGCAGTATCGAATGACGGACAAGTTGTTGGGGTTATCAATTTTTCCGTGGCAGTATATGATACCCTCGGAAATGAGCTGAGCCGTCAATACTTGCAGGACTTTTTCCAACCCATAAGTCCCATCTCTACCATCTTTGACCCGAAAGTGCATTATGATCCAGACGAAGATCGCTTTATCCTTATTGCGCTTGCCCGTACCGAAACTGCCAGCGATATTTATTTTGGCTTTTCCCAAACCAATGATGCGACAGGAGCCTGGAACCTCTATAAGGTCGAAGGAGACCCGCGTAGTACAGGTACATTTTTCGACTACCCGATGGCCTCATTAAGTCCTGACGAGCTTTTTCTTACAGGTAATTCAGTAACCCGTGGAGTCTCATGGCAGCTAGGTTTTGTTGAAACGCTTATATATCAAATTGACAAGCAAACAGGTTATAACGGTGATCCACTTGTGCTGAATGTCTGGTCAAACCTCAGCATGCTAGGAAGTTATTTAAGGAACTTGTGTCCTGTAAAAGGGGCGACTGGAAACTATGGCCCTAACCACTATTTTCTTTCTAACCGCAACTTTGATGTTCAGAATGACACCATCATAATGATCCAAATTGAGGATACATTAGGACCTAGCCTGCCCTTTATTGACATGCAGCTTTTCAAGAGCAGCCAAGCTTACGGTGCTCCCCCTGAAGCACAGCAGCTGAGCAATAACACACTCGCCACAAACGATGCTCGTATCCTCGACGCATTCATCTTTAATAATCGCATTCAGTTTGTAGGAAATACAGTAGACACTGCGAATGGTAAAGCAGCCATCTATTATGGCATCGTAGACGATGTTGCAGGTTCACCACAATTAAGTGGTCAGATCATCGGCAGCGACACACTTGAGTTTGGCTATCCGAGTATAGCATACACAGGAAGTGGAAACGTCCAGGACGATGAACAGGATGCAGTTATTTTTTGTGATTATACTGAAGCAGGAGAATATCCTGGCACAGGCGCTTTTTATATGGACGTAAATGGTGATATTTCTGATTTTGCTATTGCAAAAGAAGGCGAAAACCTGATCAATGTATTGACCAGTTTGAGCGAGCGCTGGGGCGACTACACTGGTTGTCAGCGCAAGTATAATTCACCTGGTGAAGTTTGGACGATGGGAACATTTGGACTAGCAAATGGCACTCAACGCATCGCCAATCCGCATGTTAGTCAGTGGCTGAAACCGAGCCTTACGGTAAGTAACACGCCTGCTCTTCCTGCCACCAAGGTATCCGTCTATCCTAACCCGGCTCAAAGTCGTGTTCAACTAGACTTTGTTATCGAAAGAGGCCAGAAAGTGGAAATCAGCTTGTTTGATGTTCAAGGTCGCCAGGTGGAGCAATTCTTTAGTTACCCTGTTGATCGAAGTGGCGAGCATCGCTTCACCTTTGATGCGACTCCATTGCCAGCAGGTGTTTATATGATCTCGATCACTGCAGACGGAGCGAAGCTTGCTTCGAAGCGTTTGGTGGTGAAGTAGATTTCGGTGGCTGAGCGTAGCCGAAGCCACTGTTCTCTTCGGCTCCGCTCAGAGAACGGTCGAGTGCTACGCTCAGAGAACAGCGTGCACGTTTGGTGAAGTAGCGCCATTAGCTTTCATTTTTATGGTGCTTGGTCTTGAAAGACCAAGCAATAATAAAGTCATTTGGTGCTAAAGCCTCGAGAAAAAAATACATGAAGCTTTAGCACCAAATATCTACCATTATTGTCTGGGAAGGGAACGAAGGGAACAGAGGAAAACTCATTTATGTCCTGCCTCAGAGAGAAATCAACACTAAACCCCATGAAACAAACACTACTCACCATATGCTTCCTGTTCATCACTGGAAGCATATTTGGACTAACTCTTCCAGGTCAAATTTTCTATGAAGACGACACGGTCGATGTCATATTTTCCATTCCGATTCAGCTACTTTCTGGACAGCCCAATTTTGTAAGAATACAGGATCGTATAAAGTACCGTATAGAAGGAGAAAAGAAACGGAGAAAACTATTTGCAGCAGATGCGGAGGAAATTCGCTTTAAGCATCTTGGAAGCACCTTACGGATGCTATCAATATTTTATCCACAGCAGCGCTTTGAGCTTTTTGGTCGCCACCAGGACTTCAAACAATTTGTGCTTTTAAGAGAAGATGGAAAGGTTCGGCTTTTTGAATATTTCTACCAAACCGCAGGCACTCCTATGATGAATGGAAACGGTACTATGACCGGAGGTGGCAATCAAACGCATCGCGACTTTTACCTCGAACGAAATGGCGCATATGTTCTGGTAAAAAGAGGTGGGTTCAAAAATAATATAGCAAACTTCTTTCGGGACTGTGATGAGCTTTCTGAAAAAATAGCAAACAAGACCCTCCGATACAGAGACCTAAACTACATCGTAACAACCTACAATCAAGGCTGTGGAAGTAATATGAAAGGCTGAGATAGCTATTGGTATTATCATACACCCTTATCAACCCCAAAACCCATGAAACAATTACTACTCAGTTTATGCTTTCTCTTTAGCGCAGGAGGCGTATTAGGAAAAGACCTACCAGGTCAAATTTTCTATGAAGATGACACCGTAGATGTCATATTTGAAATTCCTCTAAAGCCAGTTTCCAAAGAGCCTAGTTTATTAGAAATACAAAAATCGGTTTGGTATCGCGTTAATGGAGAAAAAAAATACCAGAAGGCGCTTCCAGCAATGACAAAAGAAATTCGCTTCTCATATATGGAGACAACATTTCGAATGATATCTACGCCCCGTTTAATAGCACTACGTAAGGATATCGGACCTGGGCTTGTACATAAAAGATTTACATTATTAAGAATAGATGGTGAAGTGCGCCTATTCGAGTCTTTTTACCTCTCGGAAAGTGCCACCAGAATGAACGCAAACGGATCTTGGTCAGGTGGACGAAGCCAGATCTCAGGTGATATTTTCCTCGAACGAAACGGAGTATATACCTGGATAAAACCAATAGGGTTCAACAAAAAAGTTGCTAATTATTTTCGGGATTGCGAGGAGCTTTTTGAAAAAATAACCAATAAAACGCTTCGCTATGAAGACATCGAAAGCATAGTCAACACCTATAACCAAAGCTGTGCAGGTAATATGAAAGGCTGAGGTGGCTATTGGCTTCTAGCGATTAGCTGTTGGCCTGAGTAAACACTCTGGAGCTAATAGCCAACCGCCAAAAGCTAATAGCCACAAAACACCTTTTGCCAAAAAAATTATCATTATTCCATTCTTGTATGCTAAATTTGTTCTATGGCCAAAACAAAAACAGCATTCCTCTGCCAAAACTGCGGCACACAGCATGTTCGCTGGGCGGGTCAATGTAGTACCTGTAAAGAATGGAATAGCCTTGTAGAAGAGATTATATCAGGCCCGGGAGCTGCGCCCGGTAAGTCGTCCCTAGCGCCAGGAAGCCTTCCCAAACCATTGGATTCGGTATCTACCCGCGAGGAGCAGCGCATCGTCACAGACGATCAGGAAATGAACCGCGTACTCGGAGGCGGAATCGTGGCTGGCTCTGTCATATTGTTAGGCGGAGAGCCTGGAATCGGCAAATCTACCTTGTTGTTGCAATTGGCCTTGCAGCTCAATCCACGCAAAATTCTGTACGTATCGGGTGAGGAATCCGAGCAGCAAATCAAGCTGCGCGCGGAGCGCATCCCGATGAAGAATTCCAACCTCTATGTGGCTGCCGAAACACGCCTGGAGCGCATAGCTTCCTTCCAGCAAGAGCTTAAGCCCGATCTTATGATCGTGGATTCGATCCAGACGATCCATACCGATGCGCTCGACTCTGCTCCTGGTAGCGTAAGTCAGGTTCGCGAAAGCGCCTCCAAGCTTATTCGCCTCGCCAAAGAGCGCGCCGTACCGGTATTCCTCGTAGGCCATATCACCAAAGACGGCACCCTCGCCGGCCCAAAAGTGCTGGAGCATATGGTCGATACCGTCCTTACTTTTGAGGGCGATCGCCACCACACCTACCGCGTGGTTCGCACCAGCAAAAACCGCTTCGGCTCCACCCTCGAACTTGGCATCTACGAGATGCAAGGACAAGGCCTGCGCGAAGTCAGCAATCCATCTGAAATATTCCTGAGCAGCGCCAGCGAAGCCTTTAGCGGCGTTGCGATTGCAGCGACGGTAGAAGGTAATCGACCACTGCTGGTGGAGACGCAAGCGCTCGTCACGCCACAGACCTACGGCACGCCACAGCGTACGACGACAGGCTTTGACCTTCGTCGGTTGAACATGCTGCTGGCGGTGTTGGAAAAACGCTGTGGCTTCAAAATGGGTGTCAAAGATGTCTTTATCAATATGGCCGGAGGCCTGCGGGTGGAAGATCCTGCGGTGGACCTTTCGCTGATTTGCGCGGTCATCTCTTCCTTGCATGATATTGCAATTCCGATAGGAACGGTCTTCGCGGCGGAAGTCGGCCTGAGTGGCGAAATACGCCCCGTCGCTCGCCCGGAAGTACGTGTCGCTGAGGCAGAGAAGCTTGGCTTCAAGCAAATTTTCATTGCTTCTTCTCAAGCCGAAGGCCTTGGCCGTCAGTTTCCCGGCATCACCGTGCGCGGAGCAAATAAACTGGAGGATGTATTTAGGAATGTGTTTGGCGGCGGTTGATGAGGAAAGCTTTGAGCCTTGAGCTTTGAGCCTTCATCCTTCGATTCTAAAAAAGAAAAGGTCGAACAGTAGAGACGCGATTTATCGCGTCTCAGGTCCAAAGACCATAGATCAAAGACGCGATAAATCGCGTCTCTTACAATTAAGCCTTACTTTTGCGGTTGATGCTCTACTCCCTCCTTTCCCGCTTTATCCCCCTCGCCTTCCGCATCCTCGCGCTGTGGAACAAAAAAGCACGCCTCGGACTAAAAGGACGAAAGGGAAATTTGGTACGAATAGAAAAAGCCATCGCAGCAAAGCCAGGAAAATGGCTGTGGCTC
>JBGCFB010000300.1:0-15099 GCA_045106685.1 Bacteroidia bacterium
ATCAGATTAAGAAGCGCGTTTTTACAGAAAATGAGGAAGGTGAATTGATCAATATGCTCGCAACAGTAAGTGAGCAGGATGAAGCACTTCGCGTCACGAATTTGATTCGTGAGCAGAAGCAGCTACTCAATATTTTTAATAGAGCCTTTGCTATGCTCTATCGTACCAATGCGCAATGGCGCGCGATGGAGGACCAATTACGTCGCGCCAATATTCCTTATCGCATTTACGGAGGGCTTTCTTTTTATCAGCGCAAAGAGGTAAAAGACATCATCGCCTATTTGAGATTGGCGATTAATCCACGTGATGAACAAGCGCTTCTTCGGGTGATCAATTATCCGAAACGAGGCCTTGGCAAAACGAGCATCGACCGTATCGTCATTGCGATGGAGCAGAATAATATGGACCTCTGGGCTGTACTTCAAAATGTGCAGCACACTGGCATCGGTAATCGTCCGATCGGTATTGTCCGCGAATTTGTCACGATGATCGAGCGCTTCGGCGTGGAAGCACAAAGGCTGACAGCCTATGAGGCTGCCAACTTTATCGCTAAGCAATCGGGTTTGCTCAAAATGCTGCACTCGTCGGATGTTCCGGAAGATTTGTCTCGCTGGGAAAACGTACAGGAACTCCTCAATGCCGCCCAGCAATTTGGTGATACGGTAGGAGAGCATGATGATAAGCTGGAAAATTATCTCGCAGAGATTTCCCTCTTTACCGATGCAGATCGCGGCGATGATGATGATGATAAAGTGAATCTCATGACGATTCACGCCTCAAAAGGACTGGAGTTTAAGTCGGTATTTCTGGTAGGGATGGAGGAAAATATTTTCCCAAGCGGCATGGTAGAAAGCCGTTCTGATCTGGAAGAAGAGCGTCGCTTATTCTATGTGGCAGTAACCCGCGCAGAAAAACGCCTGACGATTTCGTTTGCGAAGTCACGCTACCGCTACGGCCAGATTCAGTACAATGAGCCGAGTCGTTTTTTGGAAGAAATGGACCCGAAGTATCTCAAGCTTCCGCAGCGTGTTACGGGCAGAACCAGTTCGATGCCGACACCTACTTCACGAGAAGCCCGCTCCAAGCAGCGCATTGTCAATCGCAAGAAAGCGAGCGAAGCGAAGCCTGAAATTCCAGCTTCATTTGAACCGACCGATCCGGCCAAGATTCGTCCTGGTCATCAGGTCCTACACCTGAAGTTTGGCGTAGGGAAGGTAGTTTCCATTGAAGCCGTCGGAGATCAAACCAAGGCGACCGTATTTTTTAACAATAAGGGCCAAAAAGTGCTTTTATTAAAATACGCGAAATTGCAGGTGATAGGATAAGATTCGTTAGGAATGACAACCAGTTGCACTACCTCTGTCAGCGCCTCAGCATCATGCTTAAAGCGCTGACAGAGGTTAGCAACTCTAACAAACATTCGCGATAATCATTAGTAATATTGGTACGTGGAAAAATACTGGGAAATATTTGTCAACGGCTACAGCAACTATGCTGATTACGTCTGGAAGGAAATCACTTTTCAGGTGACGCCGCTTTGGAAGAACTACTTCTGGATGCTGATTCTGGTATCGGGCTTTTTCTTTGTGTTGGAAATAGCGCGTCCCTGGCGAGAAAAGCAGCCGCGATTCCGCAAGGATTTCTGGCTGGACTTTTTCTACATGTTTTTTAATTTTTTCCTTTTCTCTCTACTTATATATAATGCCTCTTCCGACGTCCTCGTCAATCTTCTGAACGACGGCATTTTGGCGTTAACCAGTTTTAATCTAAAAGCTTCGAATCCCTTATATGGCTGGCCGCTTTGGGGCGTACTGCTGACAGGCTTCGTTTTTCGTGATTTTATTCAATGGTGGATTCACCGCTTGTTACATCGTTTGCCCCGCCTTTGGGAATTTCATAAAGTGCATCATAGCGTGGAGCAAATGGGTTTTGCCGCGCACTTGCGCTATCACTGGATGGAAAATATCGTCTATCGATCCATCGAATATATTCCGCTCGCGCTGATCGGGATCGGCCTGCACGATTTCTTCCTGATTCACATTTTCACCCTTGCCTGGGGACATTATAATCATGCGAACCTTCATGTGAGCGGACGCGTTACGGGCGGAATCGCCTTTGGCTTATTGGGATTATTGGTCGCGAGCACGGGCTTTGACCTGAATTGGCAATATGATGCGTTGGCAGGCTTGGGCGGAGCGCTTTTGGGCGCGCTTGTCATCGGTCCTTATATGAAGTATATCTTCAACAGCCCTGAGATGCACATTTGGCACCACGCCTACGAACTACCCAAAGAGCGCCGCACAGGAGTAAATTTTGGACTCACGCTTGCGATTTGGGATTTTCTCTGGAAAACGAATTACATACCGCACGACGGCCGTGATATTCGCCTTGGCTTCCCTGGAATCGAGACCTTTCCACATTCATTTATCAGCCAAAACACGCATGGCTTTAGGGATATTGATAATGAAGACCAGGAAGCGAAAATCGACGAGATCGGAAGTTGATTTGATGATGAGCTGATTTGATGATTAGCTGATGACGGAACATAACATTCATACTCTTGCGCCAAAGGCAGGCTTACGCACGATCATTGAACATGATCGGATAGTCGTTAAATCGGTGGCGCGGGCACAGGATGTTTTTGGATTTGTATTGGGGTGCATTATCAGCGCCGTCTTCTTATTTGTTTTTATCGCGTTAGATGACATTATCCCGAAGTTGATTTTACTGACCTTAGGGATAGGCTCATTCGCTTTTTTCACTCACTATCTTCTGACTCGACTGACCAATTTTATTGCAATTTCTGATGATAAAATAGAGGTCCGGAATAACTTAAAAAGACACATATTTTTCCCACAAGACGTATTGCAAGCACAGATCACTAGAGAAACGAGAGCAGTACAAAGTCTAAAAAACACAATTCGTGAGGTTCGGAGTATTGAGATTATCATCATTCAGGATTCCAGCAGATATAAAGTCCTCCATTTTCAAATGCCTCAAAAACACGCGAAACAAGCAAATCAGCTAGGAAATGAAATCCTTGAGTTAATTCAAGACTGGATTAAAGAGCACGAATCCTAAACACTATGTATACCATCACTCGAAACCTGGATGCAGAGGAACAGCAGGTACTCGCGGATTATCTAAAGTCTGTTGAGGATACGAGTAAGGGTAAGTTGAACATTAAGGAACTTGTGGTTTTTCCAATTTTAATGACCCTTTCAGTAGTACATCTTTATCTATATGGAGATTCTAAATTCGTCTTTGTTTCAGTGATTACGGTTATCATAGGTTTTGTAGGAAGTTATTATAAAATTCAGACCTACTTTGATAATAAAAAAGAAGCAAAAGAAATGCTCCCCGAAATCATGGTGGACCAGATTGGGTCCACGATTTCTGTGATTCCTGTAGAGGTTTCGCGAGCTATCAAATTTGAAGGGAGTAGAAAGAAAGGTGCCAAATACCTGTTCGAGATGCCTGGAGGAATATGCTTTTATCTATTCGATTGGGACTATGATGAAGACCCAGCTTTTCCTTGCAGCCGTTTTGAAATTTATAAAGACGATTTTATAAAAGAGGCGCTGGGAAGTGATGTAAAAATTCTTGGCGAACCGATATCCCCGATTTTTATTGAAGAGCACATAAAAGACAAGTACTTCGAAGGGCATAACTTACCGCTTGAGCTTACTCCATTTGATGGCTCTTTTGATGACATTCTGAAAAGGCTGGAGCAGCTAGCGAAGTATTAATATTTTTCTAAAAATCATGCAACCCATTACTCGAAATATAGATGCTGAGGAACAGCAGAAACTTGCGGATTATGTAAAATCTGTTGAGGATAGAAGTAAGGGTAAGTTTAATGGAAAGTGGCTAATTGTTTTTTTGGTAATAACCTTACTTTCCGCCATTCATATCATTTTTCGCTTAGATTCTGAATGGAGGCGACTATCAGTGGCTGCTGGAATATTTGGGGTCATAGGGATTTGGACCATTCTTGAAAATTTGATCAAAAAGCGGAAAACTGCCAAAAAAGAATTGCCAGAGCTCCTGTTAGCGCAGATCGGTTCTAAAGTAAACGTTATCTCCATTACGGCATCGCGTGTGATCCAATTTGAAGAGTATGAAGACGAGGGAGAACTATACCTTATTGAAACACCAGAAGGTGAGTGCTTCTATCTTTGGGACTGGCTATATACGATGGTAGAAAACTCTCTGTTTCCATCTAGTCAATTTGAAATATTTGTAGAAGGTTATATTCACAATGCATTTGATACTAACATCAAAATCCTGGGAGATCCTATTTCTCCGATTATGATAAAAGGTAAAATCAAATGGGATTACTTTGAAAAAGAAGGCTTTCCAGAACCTTTAGAAAAGTTAAATAAATCCTTTGATGAGATTCTTGAGGAGTTGAAAATGGGCATCTAAAGTCCTGATCTTCTGTTATTTAACATAATATACTAGTTTAGTATAGCATCAAATCCTAATATTCACACCCTACACCGTCTTCGCTAAAAATCGCTTCATCCAGGTGTCGCGCAGTGGGCGCTCCCAGAGATTGAGGTCGTCGGTGTGGCTGAGGCTGTTGTCGAATACGGTTGAATCTGGGCCGAGCTTTCCGCTCTCGATGAGCGGCGCGATTTGCTGAAAAGGAACGGCTTCGATAGCGCCTTCGGTATTGCGAAAAGCAATCATCCCATTTTCCAGCCAAGTGAAATTATGCTGCTGCAAAATCGCTTCAACGCCGTGGCGCATACTATCGATAGAACAACCCGATGGACGACCGTCCGATGGATCGGCTTGCACGATTACAAAGCGATCGTATTGTATTGAGATGCTTCCCTCGACCGGTGTGCCATGCGTTTTCCATTGGCTAAGAAATGCTGCAAAATTAGCCTTTAGGGCTTCGTTTTGATCATTATTGATCGTATCAGCGAGGGTATATATCCAGGTATGTGTTGTCATGATGGGAAATTGTTTTACAAAATTACGGAAAATCCCTGTGTAGAGACGCAAGATTTTGCACCTCTACACAGGGATGGTTATCCATCACATACCAACGACGACGCGCCCCTTGGTTTTGCCTGCCAGGATCATATCGAGATACGTGTCCTTCAGTTCCTCCAATGTGGCATCAGTAGTAGCCGCTGCGAGGTGTTCGTTGATATTCCAATCGGTAGCGAGGCGATTCCATATCTCATGGCGAATCGCAAGTGGCGTCTCTGCGGAATCTACGCCCAGGAGATTAACGCCGTTCAATATGAATGGAAAAACTGTCGTCGCGAGCTTGGGAGAAGCGACAAGTCCGCAAGTAGCGACAGAACCATTGCGGCCGCAGGCTTTCAATAAGGTGGCGAGGGTGTTTCCCCCGACAGTGTCAATCGCTCCAGCCCATTTTGGGCGGAGAAGTGGACGACCCGAATCATCGTCGACAGCTGTGCGATCTACGACTTCGCTGGCGCCAAGGCCTGTGAGATAATCGTGCGCATCGGCTTTTCCGGTTGAAGCGATGACGTCGTAGCCAGCCTTCGCCAAAATGGCGACAGCCATACTTCCCACCCCTCCGGTTGCGCCGGTCACAGCAATTTTACCCATTTCGGGCTTTTGGCCGCTTTGCTCCATTTTGTACAAAGCTAATGCCGCCGTATAACCCGCAGTTCCCAGCACCATACTTTCCTTCAGCGTCAAAGCCTCGGGCATGGGAACTACCCAGTCAGCTGGAACTCGAATATATTCTGCAAAAGCGCCATCAGTATTCATGCCTAAGTCATAACTCGTGCAAATAACGGGCTGACCTTTTTCAAAACGCGCATCACTACTCGCTTCTACTATCCCTGAAGCGTCGACTCCCGGCGTGTGCGGATATTGTCGAGTGACACCTTTATTACCTGTAGAAGAAAGTGCGTCTTTATAATTCAATCCAGCAAAGTGTACCCGAATCAAAACTTCCCCTTCTGGAAGTTCATCCGTCGATCGGGTTTCGATAGCACGGCGAAATGTGTTTTCTTCTTCGTAAATGCGGAGCGCTTTGAATTCAGGCATGGCGTTTTTAGTATAAAAAACAAAAATACACAGCCACGATAAAAGTGACTGTGTATTTTGACAAAATCTTTATTTCTATTACTTACGGACCATTATTTTCATCGTGCCTGCTTGTCCATTTTTTTCAAACGAAAGCATATACACACCTGCTGTTAATCCGCTGATGTCGAATCGATTAGCATACTGGCGTATAACTTCCTGATGGATTATTTTTCCTTCTACTGTCATAAGCGCACACTTCACATCCTGGGGATTTTTCATGCGGATTTCTATAAAATCACTTGCAGGGTTTGGAGAAATACTCAGTCCAAGCTCAGCGCTAAGTGCATCGATTCCCACCGCTTCATTACTGATTATGTTAACGGTGTAAACACTATCAGTTCCGAAACTTGCTCCATTTGTAGGATTCACAAGCTCTAGCACGAGTGTCTCCATAGGCTCTACGAGAAAATCATCGAGAATCGGAATATTGACAGTCTGAGCTGTGGCGCTATTTGCAGGAAAGGTAAGCGTCGTAGGATCAGTAAAAGTATAGTCATCTCCATTCATCGCGGTACTACTCGCTCCTACGCGAACGTCCACGGTTGTTTGCATCGCATTAGGATCAGTGATCATCACATCAAATGAAAGCGTTCCAGCTGTGAGTTCATTGACGGTAACAGTCGCACCATCAAATTCGAGTACAGGATCCTTAGGGGCTACTGGCGAAGTATTTTCGAAGTAATACATCACTCCTCCGTATCCGCTCATTATGACATCGATATCGCCATCACCATCCATATCTGCGGTGGCAAGCCCAACATAATACTCACTCGTTTGAGCCTGCAACCCAAAAGGATTCGCTACGGGTGCAGCAAAAGCAGGAGCAGTAGGTGTTCCGGTATTTTGAAAATACTGAAAGCCACCATAATACTCAGCAACAAGCATATCCAGGTCCCCGTCGTTATCAAAATCTACCAGAGCAGGAGCTGCTTGATAATAAGTAGTGGTTAACCCAAATGGATTTACAACTCCAGTCCCAAATACTGGTACTGTAGGGCTTCCGGTATTTTCGAAAAACTTAATTTCTCCTGAATAAAATCCAGCGCCCATAAAAAGATCAAGGTCGCCGTCATTATCGATATCGGCCGTTGTAGCAAAGAAGCTATAGCTGGTATCCAGAATACCGAACGGCGCTAAAACACCTGCCCCAAATGTGGGAGCAGTAGCTGAACCTGTGTTCTCCTGATAATAAAAATCAATACCTTCTATAGGATTGGTATTTATGATAAATGCGTCTAAGTCGCCATCATTATCCATATCAGCAAAATGCGATGATACTACTGTATCGGCCTGCAAGCCAAGTGGATTATTGGTCGCTGCTGCAAAGCTTGGAGTCATTGCTGTACCCGTATTCTCAAAATACAGATGCGTATTTCCATACGAATCTGAAAATGTCAAATCGACATCGCCGTCTCCATCCAAGTCTGCTGCTGCAGCTAATTGATAGTATTGCGTGCCGGCAGGTGTGAAGTTGAACGGATTCGTAACAGGGGCACTAAAGGTTTGAGCCTGAGTCGTTCCCATAACAAACATCATTGCAGCACCAGCTGCAATGCGCATAAGTACCTGTGGATTAAACACTTGACTAAGCAGTTTCCATTGTCTCCTCAGTTTTTCCTGAAGCGGTTTAGGTACTTCTCCCTTCTGGGCAAGCCTGTTTGTTTTTTTTACAGAATGGCGGAACTGTCGTAGCCGCGCTGCTTGCCAGCGTAATGGTTTGTTCATGTTCTTTACGTTTTGATTTTTATTGGATGAAAAAATTATTAATTCAGGTGTGAGCTTAGTTTAATAAGAGTAAGTCTTTATAAAAGGCTACCTATTACGACTGGGGAATTGCCCAAAAAGTAGCCTCAGGAGTATCCAGGCCTAGTTTATAGTCTGGTTTTAATGTATTCAAAATATTGGGGCGAGTCATATTGGGTAAGACCTGTACATCGTAGATTTCATCAACTGAACTCAGGTAATTGATTTCGCCCAGTCGTGCGCCTGTAGGGAGGTGGACTACCGAAATTCCAGCCTGGTTTGCTCGGTCGGCGATTTTAAGCTTGGCAAAAGTGGATGAATTCTTTCGAAGTCGCGATAAGCCAATAAACGCGTAGTCGCCATATACATCCATTCCACGTACAAAACCGTCGAGCTGTGTAATGACATCGTAGCTGCCATTTTCGATATTAATGCGCACTAACTCACCAGTCGCTGAAAAAAGCACAAGCAAGTTTCCATCTATCAATCGAGGAGAATGTGGCATTGGGAGATTTTGGGCTACCAATTCGTTCTGAACCACATCCATCAGGATTCCGCCTGTTGTTACTTCCTTGCGCCAGCTTTGATGTGTATCGCCAGTGTTAAAGGCAGAAACGTATTTCGGTTTACCGTTTTGCATAGCCATCCCATTAAGGTGGCAACGATCTTCCGAAGCGAGTTTTGAAATAAATGGCGGCTTCCACACTGGCGTGAAGCTATAATTATCATCTATTTTAATAATACATGAAAAAGCTGTGTTCACCGCATACAGTGTATCACCTCCTTCTGTACTGCCCCAGTCAAGATCATGAATATCAAGTGCGCCAGTATGGTACGTGGCGCGCGGCATAAAAAGCGCATCGTAGGTATTTGGCTTGGTGGGGTAGTGCGCAGCAAGCTGAGGCGAATTGGCAAAGACGATGACTTCGTCCTTTGTGGCCACCGCTAACTTTCTCCCATTCGGGTGAACAGCTATTCCCATTGCTTTGGAAAATGTTCGCGGAAGCTGGACCAAATATTCCTGATCACGAGGACTGATCATAATGACCTTACCTGCCTGGTAAGTACTGACGGCTAAGGTGATCCCCAACTTGAACATGAGTTCGGGAAGTTGAGGACTAAAGGTCAATGAAAATGGAGGAGCTGGTTGTTGCATGTTCTAAATATATGTACACCAAAAATAGTTTGGCACCTTATGATGGTTGGATTTTTTTATATGAAAGAAGATTAATACTTAGCATGCAAGAAAAACCGAATCTCACATTCCCAACAGGTTTTACTCATGTTTTCCACAAAGTAATCCACAATTCACATTTTCTTGCAGCAGAATCCATCAGAGATGGCTGCTATCATTTTATCAAAAAAGCAAGTCATAAGATACTGAATATCAATAACTTAACTTTATTTACCAAAACTGATACATTACATTTTTTCAAACCTAGAATAAAATAGGCCCTATCAATACCCAGACCAATGATTTTTATGCGATTCTCAGGGCCGTTTTTTTAGCGACCAATAGCAGCGTCACTGATGGCTTCAATAAAGTCGCTCACTTCGTCGCCAAGATCAGTCTGAAGGTTGCGACCATAGTTGATCGTAAAGCAAAGCGTGACATTTTGATTTGGAAAAAAGTAGGCGCCCGCTGAGTAACCAAGGTCGGCGCCGCCATGACCATACGAAAAATTGCTTTCTCCTTTTTCTAAAAAATTCTTTCCCGCTCCATAGCACGCTTCCCAACTTCCATCATCTGTTATTTTGAAATCACTGAACATTCTATTTCTTGTATCTTCAGAAAAAAGCGAATTTTCTTTAAACACCGCATTCATAAAAATTTGAAGATCAAAAACGTTGGAATAAATACCTGTATATCCATGACCGCTTCCAGTATTCCAGTCAGTGACATCGGTGAGACCGCGACCTTGATTCGCGATATCGAGATATCCGTGAGTGGTGCTTTCACGAAGCGGTATACTATGATCGTAGTAGTAGGTATTGGTCAAATTGATCGGCGTAATAATATATTCGTCGAGCAATTGGGCATGTGATTTTCCTGTCGCTGCTTCGAGTATAAGGCTCACCAGAAGTGTGTGAGTATTGGAGTAGGCTGGCTTTTCGCCGCAGGCGCAAGGCGCCTTTTTGCCATATGCAAAGCGAAGCAGATCATCAGCACTTCGGGTTGTATTGGGGTTATTGAGAATATCGAGGGTATATGACTGATCGGAAACCAAGTCGTAGATGCATGCGGTATGATTGAGTAATGAACCAAGCGTAGCACAGTCCGCATTTTCCAGGCGGCTGGTAATATCAGTTGCAAGCCATTTGGTAATAGGATCATCCAAACTTACCACGCCTTCTTCCACTAATCGATTGCTCAAGACACCCATAAAGAACTTGGTGATACTTCCTACTTTTCCTATGTGACAGGGCAATAGCGCCTGATCACCGACGATATCTGCCATGCCAGCAGCATGTACATATGTACCTTCATCGCTATCGATCAATACACTAATACCTGGAACTCCACGATCGATATATCGCTGGATAATCGTATTAAAAGTATCCGTTTTTGAAACCTGATCTCCAATAAAATTGCCGGTACAAACGCTCGTTTCCTCCAAAACAGGTGCTTTACACGCCAACAACAAGCTCAGTATAAATAGGATTATATAAACACGTGTCATCGTCTATTCTGATTTTTTGAATGAAAAGGAAACTCCTGCCCGCAGGGTAGTGGTAGGAAGTAAAGGGGCACGGCCAGGAACAAAAGGGCCTTGAAAACCTAACTGGTAGTTGAGGAAGTAGCGTAAGTTGCTTTTCCCATAACTCGCCCCTAATGTAAAGGCCAGCATTCCCTGAGGTCTACCTAGGTTAAACGCTTTTTTATAACTCCCATCATCGTTGCGCTTTACGGTAGGAGAGGCTGATATCGCATGCAAATAGCCGAGCCCAAGCTGTGGTCCAATGGCAAATCCGCTACTGCCTAGTATATACCGGAATCCTAGCTCGCTGTAGATCGGAATACTTGTCTGGATGTCGCGTTGGTGCGTTATGCCAAGGCGATAGGTTTGAAACCAGCGTACGCGCGGGTGATCGTTGAGCATACGGGCTATTCCTACATCAATCCCAGGTTGTATGGGGCCTTTCGCTAATGGATTGCCTAAGGAAATCGCATTCTGGCTAATGCCGATAAAGGCACGTTTTTGAGCGAAAGAAAAGCTTACAAGCCCTATTAAAAAGGCCAGTAATACATGTTTTTTCATCTGGTATGTCTTATGTGTTTTATAGCTAACTACAAATATACACTCGGAGTTTAGAGATTTCCGATTTGTCCTCATTCCCACATTATAATTACCTTCGTATTAAATAAAGTAGACTAGTCAATTTAATATATATTTATGCATAGTAAGCACGATATAAACGCGATCATCGCTAAAGGGTCAGAGCTTTTTAGAAAGAAAGGTTACCACGTTGTGGGAATCAATGAGATTCTAGAATCCTGCGAAGTTCCTAAGGGTTCGTTCTATAATTTTTTCAAGTCAAAAGAAGATTTTGGAACAAAGGCAGTCGCCTGGTACGGGGACTCTCAAGTGGCTTACATTACTCAAATGATGAAACCAGAAAATGGATCTCCGCTCGAGCGTTTACGCTTTTTTTATAAGGCTCTTATCAACAAAAATGAGGAAGAGGGCCTTAATGCTGGATGTTTAGTTCATAATGTTGCGACAGAACTTGGAGGAATGGAAGGGGCATTAGGAGCAGAAGCTGACAAGCAATTTCAACGTTGGATGGTCATTTTTGGCGCGACAATTTCAGAAGGGCAAGCCCAAGGCCAGATTCGAAAAGACTTCACTCCGCATGCGCTAGCGACCTTTTTGCATACCGGTATTTATGGCGCCTTTTCCTTGATGAAAGCCCAACGTAGCCGCAAACCATTGGACCAATGGTTCAATATGGTATTTACGTTTATATCGATCTGATTTTTTTCTTGTATAGTTAAATAGACTAGTTTAATTAAAAATATAAGTCTCAATAATTTGTAATGTAGCCATAGCTTTAAAACAAAAGCCTCAAACAAGTATGTTCCTTGTTTGAGGCTTTTTAAATACACTAAACGGTTCGAATATTATCTACCCATGTGAACCAATAAGACACTGATATCAGAAGCTGAAACTCCGCTAATACGCGAAGCCTGGCCAAGGCTTTCTGGTTTTTGGTTTGTCAATTTTTCTCTAGCCTCTTTTGAGAGAGACTGAAGTCCATGATAGTCAAATCCATCAGGAAGCCTGAATTCATCAAGGCGCATCATCTTTTCAGCTAGTTTCTGCTCTTTTTCAATGTAGCCCATATACTTCATTTGGATCTCGGCCTGTTCTTTAGCTTCTGTACCAAATTTTGCAAGCACTTCCTCAAGCGGCTTACTCATCTTAGCTACATCCTCTAAGCTGACTTGTGGACGTCCAATAATTCCAGAAGCTTTCATTTTCTGCGGCAAAGGCGTAGTTCCAAGAGCCTGGAGGTGGCGATCGGCCTCTTCAGGAGCTATGGATGTTTCGAATAATGCCTTTTTGACCGTTTCTACATCTGCTTTTTTTGCAAGCATTTTTTGATAACGCTCTTCTTTCGCTAATCCGATCTTATATCCAAGTTCTGTAAGACGAAGGTCGGCATTGTCCTGACGCAATAGTAAGCGATACTCAGCACGTGAAGTAAACATGCGGTAAGGCTCGTCAGTGCCTTTATTTACCAGATCATCGATCAAAACGCCGATATAAGCCTCATCCCGACGCAAGATCAAAGGATCTTCGTCCTTCACTTTGCGTGCGGCGTTGATTCCTGCCATCATTCCCTGGCAGGCAGCTTCTTCGTAACCTGTCGTTCCGTTGATTTGTCCTGCGAAGAAAAGATTCTCTACAAGCTGAGTCTCCAGACTTAATTTAAGCTGAGTAGGCGGAAAAAAGTCGTATTCAACGGCATACCCCGGGCGAAAGAATTTAACATTGTCCAGGCCAGGGATTGTACGCATCGCTTTGAGTTGGATATCCTCAGGTAAAGACGATGAGAAGCCATTGACATAAACCTCGACGGTATTCCAGCCTTCAGGCTCGAGAAACAGTTGATGGCGATCCTTGTCAGCAAAGCGTGTGATCTTATCTTCGAGCGAAGGGCAGTACCGCGGCCCAAGCCCCTGGATACGTCCATTAAACATAGGAGAGCGGTCAAAGCCCTCCTTCATGGTCTCGTGTGTTTTTGTATTCGTGTAGGAGATATAGCACGAGCGTTGCTTAGCTAGTGGCTCCGTATCACTAAAAGAAAACTTGGAAGGATTCTCATCTCCTGGTTGCTCTTCCATCCTTTCCCAATCGATAGATCGACCATCGACGCGGGGAGGAGTACCCGTTTTCATACGATTACTCTCAAAGCCCAAAGCTTTCAGCTCAGCGGTGATGCCTGTAGAAGCGCGTTCTCCTGAACGCCCGCCACCAAAAGTTTTCTCACCGATATGAATCAATCCATTTAGGAATGTTCCATTGGTCAAGACTACAGTCTTTGCAGGAATCTCAAGCCCTAGTTGTGTACGTACGCCTTGTACTCTACCGTCTTTCACGATAAGTCCAGTAATCATCTCTTGCCAAAAGTCCACATTGGGTGTCTGCTCAAGCAACAGTCTCCACTCTTCATGGAATCTCCAGCGGTCGCTTTGAGCCCTTGGGCTCCACATGGCGGGCCCTTTGGAACGATTAAGCATCCGAAACTGGATCATCGTCTTGTCAGTGACTATACCTGAGTAGCCCCCCAGGGCATCGATCTCGCGAACGATTTGCCCTTTGGCGACGCCTCCCATGGCAGGGTTACAGGACATCTGCGCGATGGTGCCCATATTCATGGTAGCCAGCATTACGCGCAGGCCCATATTAGCAGCGGCGGCGGCGGCCTCACAGCCGGCGTGTCCGGCTCCGACTACAACTATATCATAGGTTGGAAACATGCTCTTTTTCTTCTCTAAATAGATAATCGCGAATAAGCGCCACAAATATAGGCTTTTGCTTATTCGCGACCATAACGAGTTTGGATTACTTAATGTTCCACGTGGAACATAGCCTTAGAGGGCCACTTGCAAGTAGATAGCGCCTGGCGTATCCAGCGAATGTCTTAGCGTGGTTTCAGAAATAGTCCTAGGACTACCTGACGACCCTGCCTTTAGGCTATTTTGAAAATGATCAATCTGTCCAACATATCGCAATTCAGTCCCAAAGCTAATTCGTGGAGCAACTTGAAAACGAAGCCCTAACACGCCTGCAAGCCCCAATGTATTTGTAGCGTTATGAATTTCAACTTCTTCCTGCGAACCACTCAGTCCCACCCTAAAAGCATCAGACTTCTGAGAAGTTCTACCCAAAAGCACATCGGCTCCAATAAACACCATCCATTTTGGAGTAAGCCATATGTGCCCTTCACCTCCTAATCGCAACCTAGCCCTGATGGTATTATTCGATGACTCGTTTGAGACAGAATCACCAAACTGCATAAAGCCATTCCCGTCAGTACCACTAACGTTAAGGCCAGCTCTAAATGCAGAGTTTGTGTAGAAGTGTCTGTACGTAAGTCCATAACCGCCAGCAGCATTTCCCAAAAGACCATTAATAGAAGTACCAAGTTCATGTTTCCTATCAGCATCCAGTAAAGGAGACTGACCAAGGGCAAGACTACAAGAGGTTAAGGCGACCAATACAAGCAAATATTTTTTCATCACTAAAAAAGAATAAGGGTGTTGATAATAGATGTTCCACGTGGAACATCAGAAGACACCATCAATATCGTAGCTTATTGCAAGGAAGTAGCTTCGGATGAATAAACGTGTAGGCTTTTGCGCCAAGCGTGTTGAATAGGGGAGGCCTCAGCTACGCTCGGTCTAAAGAATGTGCGCTGGTGCGTATTCCAAAATATTCATTAGGGATTATCACGTTTGGTTTCTTATGGTAGGGGCGTTTTGCAAAACGCCCCTACGAAACGTGATAATCCTTATTAGATATTAACTATTTAGGCTGGCTTGCTCATTCGTAATTCCGTGGTAACTGAGCGGTGTCGAAGCCACCTTAGCCCATACGCTTCGCGCAGATTCTTGGTCGTTCCGGCTCCGCTCAACGACCAAGTTTCATTTTTGAAAGGCAGCTAATTAGTTATCCTAGATGTTCGTCCGGGCGGAGACAAGGGCCAGTATCTTGAAAGGAAAAAAAAAAAAAAAAGCCTCCTATGTTCCACGTGGAACATAGG
>JBGCFB010000301.1:0-4590 GCA_045106685.1 Bacteroidia bacterium
AATAGGCTGTATGACTGTCAAAAAAGCTATCTCTAATGTCGTATCTCTGATCTAGTATCAGAGCTGTTCATTCATTTTTTCGAAATAAATAAAACGATCGTTTTCCCTATAAAACGAGCCTAAACCAACAAAACCCTTTTGCGGCCTGAGCCCTTCGACAGGCTCAGGGTAAACTAAAGTCGAAGGCCCCTCAACCAAAAATCTACAAATTTTCTTGCCATTATGGCTTCGACTCCGCTCAGCCACCAGCTATTTAGCTGGCAAAAATGGCGATTAAAGACGCCACAGCGCTATTATTATTTCATTTTTTTGAATGAACAGCCCTAATGCAGTATCTCAGATCTCTACAGTATAAAATCAAACGCGTATCTTGGTTCAACAAAAGCGTGAAAATGAAGCATATCACATACTCAGGCCTGTTTTTGGCTATCATCATTGTCGTTTCCGGCTGCGGACCTATTGATCCGAACAGGCAAGTCGATGAAGGAAGTGTCGAAAACGATGTTTATACAAGTGAAGAAATAGGATGGACAATTAAGATTCCAAGTGGCTGGGAGATCATCTCGATGAAGCAGCATGAAGAATTTGAGAAGAAGGGAATGGACGTGATGGAAGGAGCGATCGATGAGGAGATCGATGCCTCAGGCTTGAGGAATTTGATTGGCTTTCAAAAAGATCAATTCAATATTTTTCAATCTACGTCCGAGCCTTTTGAAATTGAGAATGAAAGTGAATGGGAGGAAAATAGCGCTGCACTCAAACAGATAATTTATCTAGCATATCAGGACCAGGGTATTCTCGTTGATTCGACCCCTACCACCATTGCGAGAGTTGCAGGTCGCGATTTTGAGACCTATGAGTTTAGCATATACAGCCAGGAAGGCGAGCTGATTTTAAATCAATTATTGTTTTCGAGGCACATCAATGGCTATGACTTTGGCGTCAATATTAATTACAACAATGAATCTGATAAACAGGAAATGTTGGATGCCTGGATGAATTCGAAATTTGGGAAATAGCTTTAAACATGACACATTTTATCCTTAATAATCAGCTAGTCAAAACAGCCGTAAATCCGGGTGTTCCGCTGCTTGATTATGTTCGTGAACATAAACGCCTTACAGGCACAAAGACGGGCTGCCGCGAAGGCGATTGTGGCGCCTGTACAGTTTTGGTGGGTACGCTAGATGGAGATGAAGTGCGGTACCAAAGCATTACATCATGCATTTCGCCATTGGGAAATGCGCATGGCAAACATATCGTCACGATAGAAGGGATTAATTTGCCTGACGCATTGAATACTGCTCAAAAAGCAATGGCTCATAATTACGCAACACAATGCGGTTTTTGTACGCCTGGCTTTGTGGTTTCGATGACGGGCTTTGCCTTGGCTTCCGACTCCGCTCCTTTCGACTCCGCTCAAGGACCAGGAATTCGTCGGTCCTGCAACGATGCCATTAGTGGAAATATCTGTAGATGCACTGGTTATAAATCCATCGAAAAAGCAGGTTTTGAAATTGAAAAAAAGCTGGAGCAGAAAGATGAGAATAACAGCATCGCCTGGCTTATAGAAGAAGGGTTTATCCCGGATTATTTCGACAGTATTCCTCAAAGGCTAGAGGCGCTCACCACAGGTACTTCGGCTCCGCTCAGTAACCGTGGTGTAGAGGGTGCTTCGGCTCCGCTCAGCACACGCTCGGCTCCGCTCAGCACACGTGAAAAAAGAACCAAAGTTGCTAACGGCACCGACCTGTACGTTCGTCACGCCGATCGGCTGGCGGAGGAGGATGTGCACTTATTGGTCGCTGATCCTGCGCTAACAGGCATTTCGTTTTCGGATGGCATATGCACCTTGGGAGTGAACACGACTGCAACTGAAATAGCAGAGAATAAGCAGCTTCAAAGGCTATTTCCTAGACTCAAACAGTTTTTGAAATTGGTTTCATCTGAACAGATCAGAAACATGGGAACCCTTGGCGGAAACTTTGTAAACGCTTCTCCTATCGGTGATATGTCCATTTTCTTTTTGGCACTTAATTCAACCTTAGCGATTCAGAAAGAAGATGGAACGGAACGAGACATTGCGTTTCAGTCATTTCACCAGGATTACAAAACCTACGATTTGCAGGAAGGAGAAATATTGAAAAGCATTTCCTTTTCCGTTCCTTATCCGGATGATTATTTCAATTTCGAAAAAGTAAGCAAACGTACGCACCTCGACATCGCAAGTGTAAATGCCGCAGGGAGAATTTCGCTGGAAGGTGGCATCATTTCGCAGGCTCACTTCTCGGTAGGCGGAGTCGCCGCAATTCCCAAATATTTATACAAGACAAATGAATTCCTCATTGGAAAAGCGATAGGCGTAGACACAATAAACGAGGCCACGGAAATCCTGCAATCGGAGATTTCGCCCATTAGTGATGTGAGAGGCTCGGCGGAGTATAAACGTCTGCTGGCAAAGCAGTTATTCCTCGCCCATTTCATCGAATTATTTCCAAGTCAGATTGAAGATGTCTAATAAAATTCGCTCTTTTTTTATCCACCGCCATGGTGGAAAAGCTCCAGCGGAGCTTAAGGTTGGTAGTTTATCATGGTTTCTCCATTTTCAGCTCCGGAGGAGCGACACTTCTGAATGGGCCGCTCCTCCGGAGCTAAACACCGGGGTGTTTCGGATGCTACCAACCGGGCGCTTCTCCGAAGCGCTACCGCCTTTGGCAGCAACATTTAGGACTGATAATAATTTTCCAAAACTGATCACATCATGAAGACGATGAAAAACATAGACAGTTTTACCCATGTGCGCGGGGAATCGCTATTTGTAGACGACTTGATGTTGCGGCAAGATGCCTTGATCGGATTGTGCTTCGATGCTCCCAAAGCGCATGGCAACATAACCTCCGTAGATTATTCAAAAGCTGAAGCGCTGGAAGGCGTCGTCAAGATATTTACATACAAAGACATTCAGGGCGAAAACCAGATTGGCGGCATTATTCAGGATGAGCCCCTTTGGGCAGAAGATGAAATACACTTTTGGGGCCAGCCCATAGCATTTATCGTTGCCGAAACGGACGCCATTGCCAAAAAGGCGAGAGCCTTAATCGACATCGAAATAGAAGCATTGCCCGTCATTACGACAGCAAAAGAAGCCAAAGAAAAGGGCAGCTTTATACATGCGCCACGCTCCTTTAAACTAGGTGATGCAAGCGATACATTCTCAGATTGTGATTATGTGTTTGAAGGAGAAACATTTTCAAACGGGCAGGAACATCTTTACCTAGAGACGCAAGGCTGCTATGCCGTTCCTCAGGAAAACGGGAACATCAAATTGACCTCTTCCACCCAAGGGCCTACCCAGGTCCAGAAAACAGCCGCTAAAGTGCTAGGCGTTCCCATGCACAAAATCGAAGTGGATGTCATTCGATTGGGAGGCGGTTTTGGCGGAAAGGAAGACCAGGCTACGCCCTGGGCGGTCATGACAGCAGTCGCTGTGCAGCATTTGAATCGGCCTGTAAAGTATATGCTGAATCGGCATGACGATATGCGAATGACCGGCAAACGACATCCGTACACTTCTTTCTATAAAATAGGCTTGTCCAAGGACTTGAAGATAAAAGCCTTTGAGGTTGAATTCTTACAAAACGCAGGTGCTGCGGCGGACTTGTCGCCAGCCATTGCAGAGCGCACATTATTTCACGCGACCAACAGCTACTTTATCCCCAATGTAAACGCTACCGTGCATAGTTGTAAAACCAACTTGCCACCCAATACTGCTTTTCGCGGCTTTGGTGGACCTCAGGGCATGTTTGTAATAGAAAGCGCGATTGCTGATGCTGCGGATAAAATAGGCGTCAATAAAAGGCACATTCAGGAAGCGAACTTGCTGGCCGAGAATGATGAGTTTCCGTATGGTCAAATTGTTACGCAGGCAGAAGCGCAAAACACCTGGTTTACCGCCAAGGAGAAGTTTGATTTAGAAAACCTGGAACAAGAAGTCATCGCTTTTAACAAAGAACATAAACGCCTCAAAAAAGGCTTGTCCCTAATGCCCGTTACATTCGGTATTTCATTTACCAATACCCAAATGAATCATGCGCGTGCCCTTATCCATATCTACCAGGATGGGAGCGTGGGCGTTTCGACGGGCGCAGTAGAAATGGGGCAAAGTGTAAACACCAAAATGCTCCAGGTCGCACAATCGATATTGGGAATTTCTCCTGCCAAAATAAAGCTGGAGACGACCAATACGACACGGGTCGCCAATACCTCGCCTTCCGCCGCAAGTTCTACATCAGACTTGAATGGAAAAGCCGTTGAAATGGCCTGCAATACACTCGTTGAAAGATTGACGCATGTAGCTTCTGAGGTGCTGTCAGTTAGCGCAGCAAGCATTTCCTTTCACGAGGACGTTGTGTGTATTGATGATGAAAAGTCTTCGCTTACATGGGAGGAATTGATCACGCAAGCGATGGCTCGCCGCGTGGCTTTATCTGAAAATGCACACTACGCCACACCTAAAATTCACTTTGACAAAACGAAAGAAAAAGGCCACCCTTTTGCCTATCACGTTTATGGAACAGCCATCACGATGGT
>JBGCFB010000302.1:0-5309 GCA_045106685.1 Bacteroidia bacterium
ACAGCACCTCATCCAACCCGACCACATCCCAATCGTGATTCTCTTCAATAAACTGCTCCATAATCGCAGCGTGACTCGCTCCCACCAGTATCATGATCCGTTCGTCGGAAGGGTTCGTTTTCTTTTGTGCCAATGACCACATATAGAGGTTGCGCTTGTACCATTCGGCAGTGAGGAAAGGACCGATAAAGTTTTCGGTATCGCCTACCAGAAGAGGCACTCCATTATGAAATTCGTTGGAGAAGCTACGGAGATCGTCGGTGTTGAGGTATAACATCAAGTCCGTTAAGGAGCTTCCGTTTTCAATTTGGCTATCAAACTCTTGGGTAAATTTCTTGATGCCTGCACCTGTTTGTTCCTGTAATGCAACTTGCTTATTCGCCTCCATCACTGTCATCATACTATCGAACGGAAAACTGGTATCCGTATAATCGATGGCGTCAACCGACTTGAGTCCCAGCTTTTGAGCAGCCCTAAAAGCGAGTTGAAAGATTTCATTTTTCTGATAAAAATCGCTTAAATCAGGCTGAGTAAAATACGTTCTGGAGACATACTTTAAATAAAGCGCATTCAGTTCGGCTTGTTCATCATAACTCCATTCTACAAAGATTTTGGTGGGATTAAAGGCTTTGATTTTCTCTGCAAGCACCTCCAGCTCCTGCTGAGAAGCCTCATTCATAATATCGAATGACTTTGTCTTGGCGACATCCGCTCCAGGATTATGGTAGTGAAATGTGCCGATGAGGAGAACTTGTTTTGATGCCTTTGAGGCAGCGGGTTCGGCGGTGGGTGTAGCTTGCTTTTCACAGCTGAACAATAACCCACTTAATAGCATCAGGAAAATGGACACATGTATTTTCATGTGTCTAATGTAAGCATTAATCAAAATGCTACTCTAGCCTGTCACTATATATCCCATAATTTTCATCATCAAAACAGACGAAAATAACCTCCTGGACATGTTGGTAGGCAAAAGTGTGAACCACGTCAAGCGCTATTTCGGCAGCTTTCTCTTTTGGGAATTTGTAGATACCTGTGCTGATATTGGGAAAGGCTATGGAGGTCAATTCATGCGATTCAGCTAGTTTTAGCACATTCTCATAGCAATTTCTGAGCTTTTGCTCCTCGTCTGACTTACCTTCATTCCAACGCGGCCCAACGGTGTGAATGACCTTTTTTGCATTGAGTTTTCCTGCCGTCGTTATGACAGCCTCCCCGACCTTACAGCCTCCTTGCCTATTGCGAACAAGGCGACATTCCTCCAAAATCTCACTCCCGCCAGCACGATGGATAGCACCATCGACACCACCACCGCCAAGCAGTGAGGTGTTAGCAGCATTAACAATCGCATCGACTTGGACCTTGGTGATATCGCCTTTAATAAGTTGAATGTTCATGGGGTAAAATGGTTTGATGCTCGATCTTTGATGCTCGATCCTCGCCTTTTTGAAAAATAGCTTGATGCTCGATCTTTGATGTTCGATCCTCGTCTTTTTGAAAAATGGTTTGCTGCTTGATCCTCGCCTTTTTGAAGATCAAGCAGTAAGTATCAAGTCTTTTTATCTACAACAAACCGCCCAACAACTCCGCAAAGCGCCAACTATCTTCATAGCTATTATACATCGGTACGGGCGCAATACGAATCACATCCGGCTCACGCCAATCCGAGATCACGCCTGCATCTGTAAGCTTATCGAAAAGGGCCTTATCGGCGCCTTTTACCTGAATACTCAACTGACAGCCACGCTGCTCAATCTCGGATGGCGTGATAATACTGATTCGATCTGAGTCAATATTGTTGATCAAATCTGCCGTGTAGCTGGTAAGCTTAACAGACTTTTCGCGCAAGGCCGGCATTCCCACTTCATCAAACAAACTCAACGATGCGCGAATCGCAGCCATTGACAGAATCGGTGGATTGGAAAGCTGCCAGCCTTCGGCTCCGGTCATCGGACGAAATTCCGGCTGCATCAAAAAGCGGGAATCCTTATCGTGGCCCCACCAGCCAGCGAAGCGTGGCAGATCAAAGTTCTTGGCGTGACGCTCGTGCACAAATGCTCCAGAAAGCGAGCCAGGGCCGCTATTGATATACTTGTAGGTACACCACACGGCAAAGTCCGCCCCGATATCATGCAAGTCAGGCATGATATTGCCAGCGCCATGCGCCAGGTCAAAACCAACGGTACAACCATACTGATGCCCCAGCGCAGTAACTTCGCGCAACGGATACACTTGACCCGTGTAATAATTCACACCACCAAGCATCACCAAAGCGATTTCCTCACCATGCGCTGCCATCACCTTTTCGATCTGCTCCAAGGTTACGATCTCCTCACCTTCAGCAGGCATGAGTTCGATAAGGTCGGTATCAGGATTGTAGCCATGAAAGGCGATCTGCGAGCGAAGCGCATAGCGATCAGAAGGAAACGGACTATACTCCATCAATATCTTGCGGCGCTGCGGAGTAGGTCGATAAAATGAAACCATCATAAGGTGAAGGTTTGCCGTTAGGCTATTCATCACCACAACCTCCGACGGCTTTGCTCCGACGATACGCGCCATGCTTTCAGTCAAAAACTCGTGATATGGCAACCAGGGCGTGTCGCCTTCAGTGTGTCCTTCGACTCCCAGCGAAGCCCAGTCCTTCAACTCCTTGTCCATAAATTCCTGCACGCGCTTTGGCATCAGGCCCAGGGAATTACCGCACATATAGATAAATTCTGAGCCGTCTTTTTGAGTAGGGATATGAAACTGCTCACGCATGTGAGCGATCGGATCCTGCTGGTCAAGTTGTTGTGCGTATGCGAGGCTAGTATCGATAGACATATGTGGCGTTTTTGTTTTGAGTGGCAAAAGTACGTTTTTATGAAAAACTACCCGATGACTGAGGAGATTTTAGACTAAATTGCTGATTGTTTTTTTATAACTATTGAGCAGTCTTTCAAAAAGCAATCCTGGTCGTTGAGCGGAGTCGAAACGACCAGGGTGCTGCGCTAGGCGCATGGTCTAAGGTGGCTTCGGCTACGCTCAGCCACCGTATAATTAACCTTGGACAAGCCAAGCTAAACAGTTACGTTTTTTATCTCTACTACGACTTGATCCTTGCTGCTCGATACTTGATACTCTCGTGTGCTTTTCCAACCCTGTAAAAGCCGCGAGTATTCAGAAAACCACACCCTTTGCTATGAAAACGCGCATTGCCCCTACTCCATCCGGCTACTTGCATATTGGCAATGGCTTTAATTTTGTGCTGACCTGGCTACACGGCCGATCCACACAAAGTGAAGTGATGCTGCGCGTCGATGATCTGGATAAGGCGCGTATTAAGCCGGAATATGTCGAGGACATTTTCCGCACCCTAGACTGGCTGGGTATCGACTGGGACAGTGGACCTTTTGGGCCTGACGATGTGGATTCGAAGTGGTCTCAGCATCATCGGCTGGATCGCTACAAAACTGCACTCGATGAGCTTTCTTTCAAAGATTACGCCTATGCCTGTGCGCTTTCGCGTGCGCAGATCGCTGACGCAGGCGGTTATCCCGAAAGCGGTTTTATGCAAAAACTTCCCCTCAGTCAGGCCAACACTTCGCTGCGAGCCAGAACAGAAGATCGACCGGTTGATTTTACAGACGCGAACGGCACTTCACATAGCATAAATCTTCATGACATGATGCGGGCCTTTGTGCTGCGCCGTCGCGATGGCTTGCCTGCTTATCAAGTGGCTTCGCTTGTTGATGATCTTGACTTTGGCATTGATCTCATCGTGCGTGGAAAGGACCTGCTTGCATCTACCGCTGCGCAGTTGTGGCTTTCAGAAAAGCTGGAGCGCGACGCATTTGCCAAAACGACATTTGTCCATCATGACCTCCTCGCTGATGAGGCTGGAGCCAAGCTTTCCAAATCGGAAGGAGCGGATGCGCTTGCAGCCTGGCGCGCAAATAAAACGCCTGTCAGCGAATTTTATCGCCGTATTGCGGTTTGGTTGGGTCTGCCGGAGGTGGGGACGGCGGCGGAGTTGCTTGACCTTAAAAGGTCAAGCAATAATGATAGTATTAGACGCTAAAGCATCAAGAATATTTAGAGGCTTTAGGATGCTTGATCTTAAAAGACTATCGATTACCCTCATCTTATTACGTGGTCTTGAAAGACCACGTAATAATAAAAAGGCAAGCGCTAAAGCGCCATAAATCTATTTCACGAGGCTTTAGCGCCTAATACTATCACTATTGCCAGGTCATTTATGGCCTGGCACAAAGGAAAAATACAATTCATCTGCAAATATGAGCAACTGAAAAGATGTGGGTAATCAGTAGTCTTAAAAGATCAAGCAATAGTGATAATTATAAGCGCTAAAGCATCAAGAATTTTTAGAGGCTTTAGCCTTTAATTTCTTTCATTATTGCCCGACCATTTATGGTCTGGGGCAAAAGTACATCCTCAGGCTTTAGCCTTTAATTTCCTTTACTATTGCGAGGTCATTTATGGCCTCGCTGGTATGACCTGGCAACGCACAAACACAGAATCGCCCCAAAGCACACCTTCAAGAGACAGCGTACTATCCTCAGGCGACCATTTTTGAAGCAATACCCCATTTTTACCTAGATCAAAATAAGGAACGGTGTCATTCCAGCCCCAGGTGAAGTGGCTATCGCGCATGCTGTCATTCGGAAACTGGGCGATTAGGTAGTAGTTTTTGTGAACAAAAAGGCGCTTGATTTGCGGAGCATCTCCTCGTTGTTCTACGACTTTATAGGCTCCGTGTAGCGCTAGTTTCTGAATGTTGTCGCCGTTATAGTTGCCACTTTTAACAAAAGGGAAAAGAGATTCCAAAAGAACAAGCAAGAGGGCAATTATGGTAAAGAGCTTGCTGATTTTCGTTTGATAAAAAGCAGGCATATCTTGACTTTTTTGCAAAAAAAAGAAGTTATAAAGCGCAGAAAACCAGGGACTTATGATCAGGATCGCTGCAAGCAACAGCATCGTACTATGCGCTTTTACAGAAATATCAAAACTGAAATTAAGCACCACAATGTGTAGCATAATTCCCAAAGCGATAAGCCCGCCCAGCAAACGTGTGCGCCGAAATAATAGCAAAAAAGCAGGAACAAGCTCGACGATTCCCATCGCTACATTGTAGCTATATGAAGAGCCTATTGTACTCCAATACAGGATGTCTTTATCGAGATAACCCAGCGGCGTGTATAGCGTGTTGGGTTCTGGGAAATAGAACTGGTGTTTAAAGAGCTTGTCAAAGCCGTATTTAGCAAGGTGGAGCGCAAGAAAAAATACAACAATTCCGTAAAGAATTT
>JBGCFB010000303.1:0-12873 GCA_045106685.1 Bacteroidia bacterium
GCCTGGACCTTTAGGACCCAAAAGCTAGATTTTTCTATGAAAATCCAGGTTGATAAAATACCTACCTTGATCACGGTCGACTGGGGAGATGGGGACCATGTGTCCTATCGTATCAATAGTGTGTTTCAGTATAATGGTATCACACATACCTACGCTGCTGCTTCAACTAGCCCAAGTGGAGGTTACGATGTTATTGTACATGCTTCTTGTCCAGAAGAAATTACTGGTATCTGGATGGAGAATAAAGGTTTAATGGATGTCATAGACATCCATAGATTAACAAATCTGGAGAAGTTTGATGTTAGGAGTGTAGGTCTCAGTAATGATCCATTCGCAAACGACCTTACTGATATTACGTTGGGTTCTCATGATAAAATGACACAATATATCATCTCTGGAAATGTCCAACTTGGAGGTGCATTAGATGTTTCTCCTTGGCTTGATTTGGGTATTTTGAGTATGGCTGGCTGTAATTATAGTTCGCTTACACTTAACCAGCATCCTAAGCTAATAAACTTGGTCGCAGCTTCGAATCAAATTACAGGCCCTCTAAATATTTCGAACTGTCCTAAGCTGAAAGAATTTAATGTTAATTCAAACGATATTGGCCCTTTACAAATGGGGAGCTCTTATAACCAAATGGAGACCTTCAATATTTCTGAAAATAGTAACCTTGTTTGTTCCGGTTCCACAGGCAATAAACTTAATATAAGTTCGATGGCTCAGACCTTGAAATCATTATCGATGATCAATGTTGATATTGGAGAATTAGTTACGGGTGGAAATCAGTTTGATTTATTAGCTCTGATAAATGCAGGAGATCAGGATAATGTTGGGTTGACTCAACCTATATTGGATATATCCCAAATGCCCGAATTGAAGACATTTTCAATAGCTGGTAATAGTGTGGGCCAACTCGTGCTACCCGGAGCAAATAACTCCCTAGAATCTTTCGATGTTAGTAACAATTCAACTCTACAATTTTCATCTACATTTAATCTTGTTGATTACCAGACTCTCGTGGACTTTGATGCAAGAGAATGTGATATACGAGTAATTAATACATTTAACGCTCAAGGGCAGCCTTGTTCTATGTCTTTGCTGAAGAGTTTTCAATTGGTAGGAAACTATTTTGCAAGTGGAAATTTAAACCTCACAGGTTGCCCATTAATCAAGATTGTAAATATTTCTGGAGCTGGATGGACTCGTTTTCAATTGCCCAGCCCTGCTAGTAACCTTTGCAGTGTCGAACTGGAAAGCTGCACAGGACTACCCTCTGGACCTACGCCTACAGGCGATATTGACAACCTCGTATCTATGACTTTGCCAAATCCATCGGGGGTATGCATAAAAGAGATTAAAATCAAAGGTTTTACTCCTTTTTACACGCCACCATCCGGTTGGACCTTTACTACAGGATCCAATCCTGCAACTTACACCAAAGGCGCCTGGACCCTCATCACCCAATAAAAACCTACATCGATGAAAAATATAACAATCAACCAGCTTTGCTGGGGGATGCTGGGGATACTATTGTCCTTTTCGCCGTCTGAAACCCTCCAGGCTAAAACGCAGGCGATTCCGCCTGCATTATTGAGTCCGCAGGATGAGGCTGTGCTGACGCATGTAAATCCTCGCTTCGCCTGGTCGGCGCCAGTTCCTAAGCCGGGGGATGGTACGCTAAAGTATCGCCTAAAAATCGTTCGGGTAGAGTCATATCAGACCGCAAAAGAAGCTATCCAGCTCAATTTGGCACATTTTGAACAAAGCAATCTCAGCTCAGAATCTCTCACCTATGCCATCAATGGGATGCCTTTTGACAAGGCATTGACATATGCATGGATGGTGGAAGCGATCAGCAACGGAAAGCTCTACGGTCGCAGCAAAGTCTGGACCTTTTCCTTTGCACAACCTAATCAAAAAGACACCCTCAAAATACCTGAGGTGTACACCATCCCAAAGGCTACGCCAGACGCTTCGATCTATCAAGCAAAGGAAGTCATCGGTTTCAAGTTTGACCGCTGCGAAAGCTGCGCTTTGCCTACCGTACAGGTGCTTGGTCAGAACCAAAAGCCCGTCAAGTTGCGCGGCATCACGCTGGAGCCTGCCAAGGCGAATCTGCTAAATCTACAACTCCCCAAAGGCTGCGGTTTGAAGCCGGGCCAACTCTACACCCTTGTCATCTCTGAAGGAGACAAGCCTAATCGCATAATCATCTTCTCTTATCACCATCATGATGAAAAATAAAACACTCCCAACCTGGATATGGACACTCGTTTTGGTCGCTTTTGTCGGAGGCGCCGGACTGAGCTGGATGATCACGCATAAGCAGGCAAAGCCAGTTTATTATGTGAAGAGCCAACAGCTATTTGAAGGCTTTTCGCTCTCCAAAGAATATAAAAGCAAGCTGGACAATGCTCAGCAAGCGAGAAAAAGATTGCTAGAGCAAATGGAGCTGGATGTGCAGCGCCTTGCTGTCCGCTATCAGACGGGACACGCTTCCGCTTCTGAACAGGATAGTCTCCAGTCTCTGTCGATTTTGCTAGAAAGCAAGCGTCAGGAATACACCCAGGACAATGAAAAGGAAGCTTCAGCATACAATGATAAAATCTGGAGCCAGCTGAATCAGTATCTGAAGGATTACTGTGCTGAGGCAGAATGCGCCTATGTACTTGGAGCCAATGGCTCAGGTATGATCATGGCGGCCGACGAAGGTTTTGACCGCACAGATGAGATTCTGGAATTTGTAAACAAACGCTACAGCGGAGTACTATGAGATATTTAATCATCATATCCTGCGCACTTGTAGCGCTGCTCGTCAGTTGCGTGGGCGTGGAACGCCTTAGCCCTGAGGACTATATGTCCTGGCTGGAAGAGAAGGGAAATCCTTTGATTTCAGAGAAGGCGGTAGGCGATTACGATTTTGCTGTGCAGCAACTTCCGCCGGAGGCGGTAGCCTTGCGCGCCTATGGCGACGCGGCTAAGACCGAGAAAGACTGGGAAGGAATCGTGGATGAGTATGCCGTCGAGAAGCGGATGTACGTGCTTTTCCGCATCGCCAATAATGCTTCGTCTCAGCCTATTCTGAAGCAGGTTTCTGCTGACCTGGGCAATTATCAGGCGAATACGCAATACATGGCTTTCGGCATGCAGAAGGATATCAAAATCCTGCAAGCGGGTGATACGGTGAACTGCGGATTTTTTCACTTCGAAAGGACCTTTGATCTGACACCTTTTTCCACCTATATGCTCAGTTTTGATCTTCCTCAAAGTCAGGAGGATGCTCCGGTTACATTTTTATATAACGATCAATTGCTAGGTGTTGGGCCTGTGAAAATGGGAGTCTCTTCCCTGTACAATGTTCCCAAGCTTGATATAACACGCTCGACCACCCATTAAGATTTTTACCCATGTTCACACGATTATCAAATAGTCTATTTTTCCGGATTACGGTTTCCTATGTAATCCTGGCGCACCTCCTTCAGCTTGTGTGGCCCACCCAGGCATTTGCCTTGACGAGTGGCCCCAGTACACCCGAGGTGCAGAGCTTTGAACCGGTCGGTACTTCCGAATTGGTGAGCTTGCCCTCAGGTGATTTTAATTACAATATTCCACTCCTCGATGTGGAAGGTTACCCGATCAACATCTCCTACCACAGCGGTAGCGGCCTGGAGGACGAAGCCTCAAGCGTAGGCCTCGGCTGGAACCTCAATATCGGAGTCCTCAACCGCCAGATGCGCGGTATTCCGGACGACTTTGATGGGGATAAGGTGAAGTATGAATATAATATCCGAGACAATGTAACTGTGGGGGTGACTCCAGAGCCAGGCTGGGAGGTTTTTGGAGGGCCATTGGCTGGTTTTGGGATTTCCGCTGGAGTAACACATAATAATTATCGTGGTCTTGGTTTTGAGTTTGGGGTTTCTACCCCAAGTATGAAAATCGCCAATGTTGGTGGTACTCCTTTGACAGGAGGGCTAAACATGAATTTTAGCAGCCAAAATGGAACCACCCTTTCTCCGAGTGTGGGAATGAAGGAAGAGGGGCAGATAACAGATGGCAAAGTGGTAACAGGAACATGGGAAAAGGTTAATAATGGCTCACTTACTTTCAGTGCACGATCTGGCCTTAAGAGCCTTTCATTTTCTAATAGTGAAGAAGAAAAGGATTTGAAAGGTAATGTGACAGCTTCTGGAAAAACAGGAGCATCAATTTCGTTTGGTTCTCCTGTATTCGTCCCCACTATCAATATGGCATATGGAACTTATGCATTTGCAGGAAAACTTACAGCTGGTGCAGCGGCAGTTGGTGTTCACCCTAATTTTAAATTAAGTGGTAGTGTTTCAGTTCAGAGTCTGAAAAATAGAGAACAGTCCGTTCCCTCTTTTGGTATGCTCCATTTAGGTGATGCCTCAAACCGTGATCAAAGAAAAGGGAATTTTGATTTTACGCGTGAAAAGGATGGGCCTATCATTCCATACAAAAAGACGAATAGTGGTAAAACAATAGGTACTCCTAATCTTCCCATGGCGACCTATAGCTATGACTTATTTAACGCTTCATCACAGGCGGTGAGTGGCATGTTTAGGGCACATCGTTCTGAAGTGGGCATGCTAGGCGATCGTTACCTTGCGAATACCTCGTTAAGCGGTTCCGCTGGCTTTGAATTTGGTACTGGCGCAGGTTTACATTTTGGTGGTAACGCTAGCTTGATTGGGACTACTTCAGGAACTAGGAAATGGAATAATTTTCTAAATAAGTATAGTAATAATGGTAAGTATTCAAGCAGTAAAGCGCTTGATAAGCCTGATGCTGAACCTTACTATTTTAAGTTGGTGGGGGAGCCAACTTTTGATAGCCATGAGCTTCGAAACCAATTTGGAGGAGATGATCCTGTTCAATTTCAATTGAATTTAAATCAGGTGCAAAATACCTTGGTCGTTCAGAATGGTGATAAGCAGTCTATCCCGCTATCGACCTTCAAGCGTACTCAAAGAGCGAAGCGAAATACGTACATGTCTGTTTTACGCGCGAATGAAGCAAGCGAAGTCGGGCTTGAAAAGCATATTTATAGCTACGACCTTAATACTTCATACAACGCTCAGGGAGAATTGCCTCGGACGAGTCTTCAGCGTGTGAGCAATGGTGGAGGCCGTGCCGCACATCATATCTCAGAGATATCGGTCACAGAAGCTGGAGGGAGCCGCCATATCTTTGGTATCCCTGCGTATAATACCTATCAAAAAGAGCTAACCTTTAATATCTCGAAAGACAACCTGGCGCCTGACCTAGACATGACAAATAACTATGTGAAGTATAGCGGGACGGATAATACTACTGGCAATACGAATGGAGTAGACCACTACTTCCAACAAACAGAAATCCCTCCCTATGCATATGCTTATCTGCTCACAGGAATTATCTCCCCGGATTATGTCGATGTCACCAATGACGGCATTACCGATGATGATTTAGGCACAGCCTATAAATTCAATTATACCAAAATCAACAATAAGATGAACTGGAGGACGCCCTTATCTTCCACAGTAAAGACGGCAAACTATATTCAGGGCTTTGAAGCCAAAACAGGTAAAAATGGTGACGATAAAGCGGCTTACGTATATGGCGAAAAAGAGCTTTGGTACCCACACTCCATTGAATCAAAACACTTTATCGCTGAGTTTAAGTACTCTGATTGTGAATCAGGTGTCGGCGTTGTTGACGAGCATGGAGTCTTGGGGACTAATGCTGCAAACTATGCTCGACCACAGAAGCTAGATGAGATTCGTTTATTCTCTAAAGCGGATCGAAAAAAGGGAATCGCAGATCCAACCTATCAAGCAACTCCTATAAAGACCATTGTATTTAAGTATAATTATGAATTGTGTGAAAATACTCCAAATAGCAATGCCGATAGTGGAGGAAAACTGACGCTCAAAGAGGTTTATTTCACGTATGGAAAGTCTTACCGCACACGTCTCAGTAGTTATAAGTTTGCTTATGGAGACTACAGTGACGATTCAGGTGGTGCTCCTGACGGAGTCCCCGATGAAGTGTATAACCCTGACTATCAGGCAAAGGCTCAGGACATTTGGGGAGTGTATAAACCTAACGATGATCCTAATCTTCCAAACTGGTTATTTCCCTTTACTGATCAGTCTGCGGCTGATCCTCAATACGCGCAACATATAGGTAAAACAAATGCCGATGCCTATGCAGCAGCTTGGCAAATGAACAGGATCAAGACTCCTTCAGGAGGAATTATCGAAGTCGATTACGAGTCAAAAGATTATGCCTATGTGCAAAATCTCAGGGCGATGGATATGTTTAAAGTGGAGGGCTTTGGCAAAACAAAAATAACCACTCCAGAACCCTGGCTTTACAAATTCAACGAAGATGAAGAGTATAGTAATAACTTTATGTTTGTCAGACTCCCTGCTAATGTTGCTGATGACGAAACCTTTAGAAAAGGCTATTTGAAGTCTTTAAAAGAAGTATTTGTCAATATCCGTACCTCGGTCGATAATAGAAACCTCAATATTTATCCAAATACTCCTTTTGAACAAATTAGTGGCTTTGTAAATGTAGAGGATGGAGGAATGGTAAACCCTAATGGCGATGTCGCTTGGCTTAGGCTTGCTCCCATTGGCTTGAATGGTAAGGAAGGTGGAACACCTGAAATAAATCCTATTGCTTATAACGCATGGAATTTTGTCTATACCAATCTGAATGAAATGGTCTTTCCAGGCTCTAATCCAGATCAAACGGGTGTCGGAGCATTAATGGCCGCCGCTGCTGCTTTTGCAGATATAGGAATGATAACAAGTGGGTTTGGGCAATTTATGAGGGCGAAAGAAATCGCGACAGAAGTGGTTCCAGCAAAATCCTGGGTGCGCTTATTCGCAGCTAGTGGTTCCGTAAAAGGTGGTGGCGCCCGAGTTGCTTCCATCCGCATGTCTGACAACTGGAACAGCATGACGACTGAAGGTTCTCAAGAGTATGGGCAGGTATATGACTATACGACAAAAGATGAAAATGGAAATACCATTAGCTCGGGTGTAGCTGCAAATCTGCCAGGTTTGGGAAGGGATGCCAATCCGATGATTTTTCCAAAGCGTTATGAACAACGAAATGTGTTAGCACGCAATACGCCACATGAAACAACGGGGCCAGTAGGGGAATCCCTTATGCCTTCTCCTTCGATTGTACATAGTCAAGTAAAAGTGACAAGTATAAAGCCTGCCTCTATAAAAAGACATGGAGATGGCCACGTTGTTCAGGAATACTATACCGCAAAGGACTTTCCGGTGATTTTTGATCAGACAGAAATTGACAACCATCATATTCCTGAAGTGGAAGTTAACCTTGTAGGTGAATTTTCTGAGAATCATTATACTGGAAGCCAGGGCTATGTGATCATACTTAACGATATGCATGGAAAACCCAAGATGAGTAAAGTCTTTGGGGAGGGGCAGGAGTCCCCAATATCGTTTGTGAAGTATACATATAAAGAAAGGGAAAAGCGTCATTCGGATAATGTCGCCACAAAAAAAGCTTCTTACCATACCCTTAATAACGATGATGTAACCTTTGTTCTACCAGATGGAACAACAACCCAAGGCGAGTGGGGCGTAGATCAGGACATTACCGTAGATGCCAGGTATCATGATGCGCTCACTACAGGGCTCTCCGTGGATTTAAATGCGGAGATGATTGTGCCCTTTTTGCCTCCTTTACCTTCAGTCTGGCCTTCGCCAACGCTTCATCGTTCATCTGTGAAAACGATCGTGGTTTCAAAAGTAATCCGCAAACACGGCCTGCTTAATCGAGTCGAAGCGCACGAAGATGGCGCTACCGTGGCCACGGAGAATATAGCCTGGGACGGCGAAACAGGACAAGTCCTGCTAACCCGCACGACCAATGAATACGAAGATCCGACCTATAGCTTTAGCTATCCGGCCTATTGGGCCTATGATAAGATGGGGCCTGCATACAAAAATACTGCTGCTACATGGACATATGCTGATTTGCAAAGTGTCTGTAATCCTTCAAGTAGTAATACGCTTCTTGTAAAAGGGGATGAGCTATTATTAGAAACTCTTGGTTCCAATATGTCAAAAGCATGGGTGCTTGATCCAACTGTAAATGCAGTGATCGACGAGCAGGGTGCACCACTACATGTATCGAAGATTTACAAGTCAATCAAAGTAGTCCGTTCGGGCCGCCGCAATCTGCAAAGCGCTAGTATGGGAAATGTGGTTGCTAAGCAGAATCCGCTAGATATTGACGTGCAAAATGTAGGCGCCAACAAAAAGATTCTGACAGCATCAGCTATCGAGTATCACGATGTTAGGCAAACACTGTGCGGTGTGCCTGAAGTTAGTTCGACCTGTACATGTGCTTTGAGCTTGAAAGGAGCGGCATTTTTTACTGTACTAAATGACTTGATGGGACTTCCTTTGGAAGACAATAAAAAGCCTTGGCTCAATCGTTCGATTAATCTGGAAAACATTCCTTCCTATACATCCAGCGCCTTGCCAGGTGCACTCGATGTGGACGATGGTTGTGATGTGTATTTTCATCCGACTGTGAGTCTTGATGATTATGGTTGTGCCAAATCTGTGACAATGGAGCTTCGCCAGCATTGCCTGGGCTACGAAGAGAGCCTTTGTTCTATCAGCCTCGATATTGACCCTACAAGCCCATATTGTCTTGAGTATTTTGAAGATGTTTCCAACCTTGCCTATGTCAATATTGGAGCATGTGAATCTTCAGATAAATTTACGCTTGAAGGACGCGTGACCTATTCGTGCCTTGAGCAGCAAACAGATGAGATGGTCTCCCTTTCTGGTACATCAGGCTGCTTCCCAATTCTTGAATGTGATTATGAAAACCAGTATAGCTGTGTAGAAATTGGAGGTGTTGTGAATCCATTCCACAAAGGAATTCGTGGAAACTGGAGCCCTAAGACGACTTACACCTACCTAACAGGAAGAACAGGTGCCCAAGGCACAAATGCGACTGATATTCGCAGCGATGGAACCTATGAAAACTATGGTTCATACTGGCAATACCAGAATGGTTCCTGGCAGCAAAATCCAGCAAACTGGACCTGGACTGCTACCGTAAGTAAGAGCCTTGCGCTCGGACAAGAGCTTGAAAATAAAGACCCACTTGGCCGCTATAGCGCCGCAATATTCGGCTACAAGCACCAGCTACCAATCGCCGTGGGGGCAAATAGTCGCTATACGCAGTTGGCCTATGCAAACTTTGAAGTAGAGGAAGACCTGGATCAAGCTTGTGGTACACATTTCTATTTCAGAGATAATGCCCTTGACCTTCGTTACGGCAAGGCGCACTCTGGAAATGGCTATGCACGCATCCAACATCAGGGAAGCTTGAAAAGCGTCCAGCCCATTACGACAAAGCCATGTGTGGATTTGCCAGATGCTGTTCCTTATCGCCTTGATGAATGTGATTGTGCGGGTATATTTAGTCCAGAAAAAGGAACCTATCTGCTTACTTACTGGCGCAGTAGCGACTTCCGTGATGATATGAATATCGCCTTCATCCCTCAGTTGATGGATGGAATGGATGCTGTGGTCAAACTGGATGGGCAAGCTATTCAGCCGGATGATGTGCAGGAAAGCAAAATCATCGAAGGCTGGCAGCGTGTTGCTGTGACCTTCTCTATACCACTTTCTGCTTCTCGCGATATAGAGGTGAGCTTTGAAAATAATGCTGCTGGTACAAGTGGCAATAGTAGTCCACTCATGTATCTCGACGATGTGCGCATTCACCCTAAGGATGGAGCGATGAAGAGCTATGTGTATGATCACACGACCCTTAGGCTGCTAGCCGAAGGCGATGACAATAACTATTACACTTTCTACCAATACGGCCCTGACGGCTCACTCATGGGAGTGAAGCGTGAGACAGAAAAGGGAATTATGACCCTTCAAGCCAATCAAGCTAACCCTTCAACAGTAAACAAATGATTAGGAACATTCTAACCACCACCCTCCTGATTGCAACATTTCTTGTTTTCGGGTTGGAAAGCTTTGCCCAAACTCCTGTCAAAGATCTCAGCCGAATCTGGAGCTTGAATGATAGCGACAAAGCTGTATTTAATATGACGTTCTCCTGGTATAGTGGCCATAAGGCTACTATACCAGCCAAAACCGAGTCTCACAAGGTGATGGTCATGGGGAATAATATGATTCGTGAAACCGAGGATTATATCGCCTTGATTAATAGGGATCACTCGATCACGGTACATCATGAGGCTAAGACGATGATGATTCAGCCTAGCATAATCTGGCGTGAAAAATCAATTATGCCAGATTGGGATAGTATGCTCAATACGTGCAGCCAGGTCCTGCCCATAGGACCAGAAGCTGGGAAGTCAGGCTATCGTTTTTTCTTCTCGGATTCTGCTTTGATCACTCGCATGGACCTCGTTTTTGATCCGGCCACTTTTAGGGTGCTTGAAGTCAGTATGTACTATCAAGCCGGCCTTATGGATACGGAGGAATTGCCCGGTGAAACACCAACCCGGCTTACGATTTCCTTCGATAAAATAGCGCTTAAAGCGCCTTTGACAAAGGCTGACTTTGAGTCCCGCCGCTTTCTCAAAAAGGAAAAAGGCACCTATGAGCCTTCATCCCTATATGCTGATTATCGCTTGTTAAACGCCTTACCCCGCTAACCCAGAACTCCAATGAAAAATTATATTTTATACCTACGATTTTCGCTGGTAATACTGACTTTGTCTCTCTTGGGATCAAGCCTGCAAGCGAAAGATATTTATGCAAAAACTGATAGCTGGAGTGGTTCAGCGATTCAGCTTGGAATCCCAACCGTGATGAGGTTGACCGACCCGGATCGCAATAACACCAACCATGTTGATGCCTGGGAGAAGTCGACCATTACATTGCGACTTGCCAAGTCCATTCATGTTAAAGATGATATCGAAATTATCGTCGATGCTGATATCATACGACGCGATAACGCAGGTAATGCGCTTCCTGTCATCAATCAAGTTTTTACTGTCACCTATAATAAGGATGCTGGCACGAAGTATCAGGAAAAAAACTCGTATTCCTTTTCTGATTGCTATGATTTTGATATTGATGTTAAGTCTTTTTCGTACAAAATGAACGGAGTAACTACACCAAGTTCATTGCCCTCCTGGTGTATTATTGAGGCCAAAATCGAGGCCGAACGTTACCTGCAATTTGATCGCAGTACGGCCGTGTCTGTTTCGCAGATCGTGGTCAATCAGAGCCAGGGCGCAGGCGATATTACGATTGCGTGGAATGATATTGTCGAAGCAGAAAACTATCAACTCGAATGGCTCTTTGTGGATGATGTACTGAAGACCTATAGCGCTAATGTGTCAACCGCGTATTTTACCCCATGCTCGGGTTCTGGGAACAACCTCACCTATGATTTTACGACGGGGGCAAACCGTATTGTACAGACGGGGACCAGCTTCAAATTGCCCTATGTGTTTCCACACGGGTACTTGATATACCGCGTGCGCGCCCTTGGCGTCGATATCGATCATATTGAACAGCAGCAAGAAGGCGTGTGGAACATCCCTGAAACGGGTACGGTTTGTGGCCTTACACAGAACCTGCATGTTCACCATGTCACGAATCCTCACCTCGAAGCCGCCAACTGGCAGCTCCAGATGACCTTTGCCGAAGACGGCAAATACAAAGCCGGCGTCACATACGCCGATGGTTCCTTGCGTGCGCGCCAGTCATCCGGTTTGATCAAATCCGATGATCAATCGATTGTATCGGGTACGATCTATGATCGCCTGGGCCGCCCGGTGATTCAGACGCTTCCTACGCCTACAGGCGATAACGTACTGAAATACCGTCCTAACTATATCCAAAATGGCAGCGGTAATGCCTACACCTGGCAGGACTTTGATCCCGATGGCCCAGCCTGTGGTGCAGAGACCAATCCTATGGGAACTGGTAGTGGACCGAGTCGTTATTATTCGGATGATAATCCCGATAAAGCAGGCGCTCAGGCCTATGTGCCTGACGCCAATGGATACCCCTTTACACAAGTCGAATACACCTCCGATAATACCGGGCGTGTACACCGTCAGGCAGGCCCTGGCGATACCCACAAAATGGGCGCAGGCCACGAGACCCGCATGCTTTACGGCGCTGCGCGTCAGCCACTGCTTGACCGACTATTTGGTACGGAAGTTGGCTATGATACCCTCTACAAGCGCCATGTAACTGTCGATCCGAACGGACAAGCTTCGGTGGTATACCTCGACCGTCGTGGCAATACGATTGCTACAGCCCTGGATGGTATTTTGCCAGCGAATCTTGATGCCTTGGACTCTCACCAGTCAAGTGGTATGATTACAATGCCTCTGATCGGCAGTGATCGGTCGGAACTACAAGTCAGGGACCGTTGTGTATCAATGGTTACTTCTGAAGCAGTGGCTGGGCCACGTGAATATACCTTTCGTTATGAGATCACAGGTGCCGATGTCGAGGCTTGCGACAATGTGTGTTTTGACTGTGTATATGATTTGGAAATCAGTATTGTCAAAGCGGATTGCGGTACGGTCATCTATGAAGACAGCCGCACACTTGGCTCCCTTGCCGGTTTGGATTATGAGTGTAATGAAGATGTTGTCTACGAAATGCCTGCTCTGGTTTTTGAACTTGAAACAGGGCAATACACCATTACCCGAAGCTTATGTGTAAATGAAGAAGCACGCCAGACCTATGCTGATTTATATCTGGAAAACTGCGCCATTCCACTTGAAGATTTTATCACAGATGCGCTTGCCCAGGTAGACTATAGCGGTTGTGACAAAGATTATTGTGATGTGTA
>JBGCFB010000304.1:0-4907 GCA_045106685.1 Bacteroidia bacterium
AAGCTTTGGACCTCGAACCTAAAAAAATCTCAAAAATCTAGAATCACTCTTTGGAACCTGCAATCTCCAATTAAAGACACTTATTGCAGATTGGAAATTGCAGAATAGTGATTGGTGAAATGTAGCTTTTATACAAAAAAAATCATGCGTCCCTGGACCATAACGTTTGAAAACCACGAAGCTCATCTGGAAGCAATTGCGGCCTTGCGCTGTGCGTCCGGGCTGGAGCTTGGTTTCCATCAAGATGCGCTATGGCTCAAAAGTGATGGAGACTTGCTTCTGGATGACCTTGCAGTGAAGCAACTTCCGGCAACGGCACGCTATTATATAGATGATGAAAATCGCCTTTTTCGATTAGGTGAGATCACGCCGTGTAGCACCTTGCCAGACCTTAATTGGGTACCGATCGCAGATGCGATTTCAATCGAAAAACCAGTCGCGGCAATGCCGGCAAAGATGACATCAAGCATTGCGGTAGCACTGGTGCAAGCGCGCCAGGAGCGTGAACCTGCGGCGTTGTTACTGCCGTTTGCGACGCTGGCGGACTGGGCTGAATATGCGCCAGCATTCAGGATGGAAAAGCTTCGCTTCGCGGTGTCGGAGCATGGCGAAGCGCTGATTTTAGGTGGAGAAGGAGCACCGCTTCCTCCTTTGCCTGGACAGGTGTTTTGGCGTGACGGCAGTCTGTTATTTCCTGCGGGTTATGCCTTGGCTATTCCTGAAACTGCTGTTTTGATTGAAGAGAAAATGCACAAACAAGTTTCTGATATTCAGGTATTTATACTTCATGTTGATGGAGCTTGGGAAGGCGTTCATAAGGCCGATTTGCGGCCTTTGGGGCGCAGCGCGGTGCGGAATACGAGGAAGGAGGTGAGTGATGGATAATACAGCTTTTCAAAATTATTTTAATCCTTCGCCGATCAGTTATTGGAAATGGGGAGGAGAGAAATATACAGACGCGATTGAATGGACTTCGGGTGGTACTTTGATCTATTTGGCAGACTTGATGCACATCCTTGAAGGTGAAATTGAGAATGGCTGGTTTGACCTCGATGTGTATTTACTTGTACTTGCCGCATGTAAGGAAGACTGGTGGAGAAGAGCAAATAGTGAAAGAAAACGAAGCGAAAGAGTTAGAGAATCAATTGTCGAGGTTAATGCTGAAATTTCTGAGTCGCGGGAGGAGCAGAAAAAAATATTGCGTGAAAAAGGAGGCAATGATGATGATATTGATGGAACTTTTACATTTTCAATTATTCATCCGGAAGGTGCCTATGCTTTTTTAGATACAGTTCAAAAACTGCCAAAAGAATTTAGGGAAAGGAAAGGGAGAAAAGGGATTTTATATGCTATAAAATCTATCTCGATATCACGTGTTGCTCCTGAGCAAGCTAAAGAGATGTGTCTACAGCTTAAAGGTGATTTTGAAAAATTACTTTTTGAGAATCTAGATGATGACATATCTGCCTATTGGGCATTAAAACGATCAATCGACACCCTCAACAAAGCCCACGAAGCATTTCCCACCACCGAAGCCCTTCTCAACTTCCTCCAAACAGGTCAGGAAGAAGCGCCTGAGCCGCTGCCCGATGAAGAACTTCTTCCAGAAATAGAATCGGAAGAGGCTGACCTGCTTACCGCCTTGGAGCATGATGCCAAGACGGCGGGGCTTGCGCGCCTCGCAAGGCGGATCATCGCCGGTGTCCACATCCCACGCGAAGCGCGCGATACGAGCGATCAGGCGCTGGGCGGCTATTCCGACATCACCAATCGCGGTGATTTTGATAAGCTGCTTCTGAGCGAGCTCGCCCAGGAAGACGATATGCTCATGGCGCGCCTCGCCAATAACGAAGCGCTGTATTTGCGACGCGAAGGCATGCCCGAACAGCCTGCTCCACAGCGCCGCATTCTGCTCGATGTGAGCCTCAAGATGTGGGGCATTCCACGCATTTTCGGAATGGCCTGCGCCCTCGCTCTCAACGAAGGCGATAAGCGCGAACGCCTGATGGATGCCTTCTGGCTGGGAGGCGACAGGGAAGCTTACGGCGTGATGGACCTGAGCGATAAAGCTGGCGTGATGGAAGCACTGCGCGAACAGCAGGCATCGCTTCACTGCGGTCAGGGAATGCAGCATTTTTTTAATCAAAATCCTCATAAAAGCGACATACAACACGTCTTTATTACCGCTGCGACCAACTGGCATGACCCTGCTTTTCAGGCCTGGTTTGGGCAGTATCGCGAGCTATTCACCTTTGTGATGGTCGTGGACCGCAGCGGGAAACTGGAGGTAATGCACTATCGCCTGGGCCGCGCGAATCTGATTGCTTCACCGACCTTTGACCTTGATCTGATCCTTACAAAGCGCAAACGCAAGGACATTACCGGGAGGTTGACAGAGGATATTGCTTTTGTAAAGGCAGAAGTGCCACCGCTTTATTTTCCTACGCCGCAGTTTGGAAATGGAAAAGGGACGGGAATTGCTGGGCACGGAGGTGTAGCAATGGGAATTGATCGATTGGGAAGATTGTTATACTGGAAAGATAACCATAAGGGAGTTATTGAGCTCAAGCATAAAATGCCAATAGGCGATTATTTCTGGGGGTACTTTATGGATGATGGAATCGATATTAATAAGTTTTGGATATTACTCTATCAGAAAAACGAAGAAAATCCTCATTCCCTTTTTTATGCTAGCGAAGGCTTGGTAGATAGTTCTGATATGACGCATGAGGTGATTAATGAAGACCTTGGAGAAATTCAAGAAGCCAGTTTTGTTAGTCATCAGTTTGGTCTCATTCGTAGAAAAAGGCCAGCGAATGAGTTATTGATATTTGATGTCTTGATGAAAGAGGTTTTTGATAGCAGAAGGAATGCTTCAGGGAAGTTTCAGGATGTGTCCTGGCATAGGCCGAGCAGTCTTCTCCCCGGATTCACTTCCAGTATCAACCGTTCATACAACATTTTTCACCGCATTGCTGATATCTGGATCGACCCGAATGGGGACTTACAAATAGGGAAGCAGCGCCTTTCTTTTATGGCTCCATTGTTGAAATTTAAACTGGACAGAAGCGAGAACTTAAAGCTAGGTGCAGTGATCGCTGAACCTCAGGAGTCGATGCAGCTTTTTGACGATAATCGACGTATCGTCGTCAAGCCATTTGTGTGGCCCGACGGCTCAATGGCGCTCGTCGATAATCGTGGCCTGCTACACCTCAAGAGCAGCGACCCCAATATCCCTGAAATGACGATCGTGCTTATTTTGGGAAAGCAAACTGCCTGTTGGTCCAGTGATGGTTACCTTGGCGGACGTGACTATTTTCATTACACCGGCGAACTTAAACCCAATAGCTATTTTAGAGAAAAAATCCTGATACCTTTTTACGAAACGATAGCGAAATATTAGATCCATGAAATCGGAAGGGAAAGTAAATAGTAGATGCTCTTTAACGGCTACATACAACATGTATGTCATCCCGGAAAATTTGGCGAAGAATGAGACAAATTTATCCGGGAACCCTTGCTGAATGATCGAAGATGCTATCAAACGCTTTGGCGTAAGCGTCTGGAGGCCCCGGATAATTTTTTTCGTACCTCAAAAAATTTCCGGGGAGACGCTCTTTTGAGCATAATTGTTGGCAGGAAGCATATTGCAGGTACTATCATGAACCGAACCTCCCTTTAATATTGAATTGCTTCTGAGAAAAAACACGAACCCCATGAAACTCTCGCTCAAGCACATATCAGCTCCAACCAGCGCTCCCGCCGCAGCCTATCTGCCGGGGAGCGAGCCTGCGCTTTGGCTACGTGAAATGGCGCGCTGGAAATTGCCGTGGAAAGAGCTACAATGCTATCCCGTTCCACAGTCGTTGGAGGATAATCGTCTGGCGGGTTTGTTGGTGATTTTTCCTGCGAATATGCCTCCTCAGGTGGCGGGTTTCCCCAATCCGTACGTCCGTGCTGGAGCTCGCCTATTTATTCCGCAGGATAGCGCACTTTCTCCGCCATTATTGCCCGCAGAGCTAGACAAACTCTCGAGTTGGGAAGTGCAATTTCTGCATCCGGTGATCGGTCTGGTAGGATTTGAGCACGCTGACGCCATTTCACTTACAGACCTTTTTCAATTACAACCAGCCTCCAAAAAAGACTGGGGAAGCGCTCGCAAAGCAAGTCCCCAGGCGCCTCGCCTGCAAAGCATCAGCATTGAAGCGGTGTCAGTCGAAGACGTTTTTACTGATATTCAAAAAGACATTAAGCCAAAATCACTCAAAGACATTCCAGGGCTGGATGACGATTCAGAAGGAGAAAATCTTTTTGATAAAATAGGCTATAATTTATTGAAAGGTTCGAGCAGTTTGCTGGAAAGCTTTATGGATAATTTTGCCACGGAAATGACTCCGGAAGAAGTCGAACGTGAAGGTTTGCCACCACTTAGTAAGCTCCAGAACTGGCTTTCGGGCAAAATGAATGAAATCCAAAAACGTCGCGATAAAGAGCTTAATCGCCTGGAGAAACTCTTCGATGAAGATCCTGATGAAGCGCTACGCTACGCCATTCCACTCAATAGCCCTTATGCGGGGCGCGGCACGAGCCAGCCTGGCTCTCAGCTCGGAAGACGCAATACCGACTTCAGTCTGGGCGGACTTGGGGGCGGCATGGCTACGGACAATTGGAATGTGGATGATGCGCGTTATTATGCCTTAAGAAGAAAATACACAGAGGCGGCAAATCGCGCGATAACGGAATGTGATTTTAGGAAAGCGGCCTACATCCACGCCCAGCTTTTGGGGAGTTTTCATGAAGCCGCAAATGTGCTGGAACAGGGAGGGCACTTTCGTGAAGCAGCGGTACTTTTTAAAGACCATTTGCATGATAAGCGAAGTGCGGCTCATTGCTATGCGGAGGGCGGC
>JBGCFB010000305.1:0-2891 GCA_045106685.1 Bacteroidia bacterium
AATCTTTCGGTTGATGAGTCAATTTCGAAAACGAGATTATTTTGTAATAATATACTGGATGGGTTTATACTGAATTTGTGTATAAAAAGCCTCGAATCCGGTTCAAATGAGCTTATTTTGAAATTGTATGATATTGAAAACGGAGAATGATCTGCAAATTCAAGGATTGCTTCTATTTGGTTATATCGGTTAAAAATATGGTTTGATATTTTGTTGGAAATAAAATAGGCATCATTGGCGCTGCAAAAAGGAAGGGAGTCACCACTAGGAAATTTCTCCATATTGGCACCTTTGATACTGAACCCATTGTTTTTGCCAATACTGTAAACAGTCAGCTTCGAATCCTGATCTGTATTTATCTGACCTAGCTGTGTGTATAGGATATGCTTAGGACAATCGTATCTTAGCTGAACTGCAAAATGTCGTCTAAAAAGTGCCTGGTCTTCTCTGTTAATTTCAACAAGACTAAATAGAATTCCTGCCTTCTGAAGCTCTTGGATTTGCTTTTTAAGCTCTTTCGAAATAGGATATTTCCTTTCTTGAAGCCATAGAATCAGGTTGATAGGTTTGTTCTCTTTTGATAAAAACAAACGATACCCTTTTGTCAAATTATTCCTGCTCCTTTTTTTGATAAACTTGCCCGATAAATGCAAGCCGCGACGTATATCTGGGCCATCAATTTGAATCGGATGAGCACGATAGAAATCCATATCCCTTCTAATATGATATAGAGGTTCGGAATTTGAACTTAGCTTATTAAGTATATCATCTTGGTCGATGCGAATATCAGAGCGCTTTATCGGCGCTTGATGAGGAATAATCATCAAATATTCCTGAACCCCTTTCTTAAAAGAAGCCTGCACGGTCATCACCGCCTGGCTATCAGCATACGCAAGGGCAAGTTCTGATTCCGCGATAATAGGGTGCGGCCCATTTTTACTCAGATAAAAAACTCCCACACTATGCAGGTTAAGGGAGAGCATAATTGCCGTTAATAAAAGCACGAATCTTTTCATATCAACAATAAGCACAAAGCCGTACCTTTGTCATAAAGCAAAAACAAACATCAATTACACGTATGAAGCGGAATATAATCGTGGCGAGCATCCTCGCCGTAGTAATGATCAGCACTGCAGCCATTACAAAACGCGCCGACAATTACTTCGAAATAGCTAAAAACCTCGAAATATTTGGGAATCTCTACCGCGAGCTGAATGCTCAGTATGTAGAAGAGGTGGACCCAACCAAGGCCATGCGCACCGCCATCGATGCGATGCTAAAGCAGATGGACCCGTACACCAACTATATCAGCGACGGCGAGATCGAAGATTATCGTATTAAGAAAGCTGGACAGTTTGGTGGCATTGGTGCTAATGTAGAAAAGCGCAAAAAGAAGTTTGTAGTAACGGAGCCTTACCAGGATTATCCTGCTGCCAAGGGTGGACTTCTCGCTGGTGATGTCTTGCTTAAAATCGACAATGTCGGCCTGGAAGGAAAGTCGCTCGAAGAAGTTCGCCAGCTTCTGACAGGTGAAAAAGGCTCTCAGGTGATCCTGACGATTAAGCGTGAAAATAACGATGAGCCGATCCGCCTTACGCTTGAGCGCGATAATGTGAGCAATAAGAATGTTCCTTATTATGGAATGGCGACCGAGGAGGTAGGCTATATCACGCTTACTTCGTTTATGCCGGGCTGTGCCTCTGAAGTTCGTCAGGCCTACGATGCGCTCCGTCAGGAGCATCCTGAGATGAAGTCGCTCATCTTTGACCTGCGTGGTAATCCAGGTGGACTTGTAGATCAGGCTGTTGATATCGTCAATATCTGGAATGAAAAAGGTTCCAAAGTGGTAGAAATAAAAGGCAAGTCGCCAGCGTCCAATCGTGCGCATGTTGCACGCCGCCCTGCGGTTGATGCAGAGATGCCATTGGTAGTATTAGTGAATGGACGTAGCGCTTCTGCATCGGAGATTGTATCCGGAGCGATTCAGGACCTGGATCGTGGTGTCGTGGTTGGAGAGCGTAGTTTTGGTAAGGGTTTGGTACAAAACTTCCGAAACCTGCCTTACAACACGCAAATGAAGGTGACGATAGCAAAGTATTACACGCCTTCTGGTCGCTGTATTCAGGCGATCGATTATGCAAAGCGCAATGAAGACGGAAGTGTGCAGCCCGTGCCTGATAGCCTGCGTCGCAGTTTTAAGACCAGCAATGGCCGTACGGTATATGACGGCGGAGGTATCAGTCCTGACGTCGAGGTGGCGCAACCTAAGCAGCATCCTGTAACGGAAGCATTAGTGCAGCAAGGAATGATATTCGACTTTGTAACGAACTATGCTTCAAGCCACGATAAGATTGCTGGTCCACGTGAGTTTGTTTTCACCGACGCGATTTATCAGGAATTTATGACCTACGTAAAAGGCAGAAATTTCAGTTATAAAACGGACATGGAGACTCATTTGGAAAGCTTGCGCAAAGCTGCAAAAGCAGACGGTTACGAGTCGTCCATTGCTGCGGCTGCTGACCAGCTTGCTGCAAGCGCTTCACAGGCCAAAGCAAAAGATATGCAAGCCTATCGCTCTGAAATAGAGCCACTTATCCGCCGTGAACTTATTCAGCGTTACTACTTTAAGGAAGGCGTTATCGAAGCTTCTTTCAAGGATGATCCAGTAGTAAAGGAAGCACTCAAGGTGCTGGGCGATCCTGCTCGTATGAAGCAAATCCTTAAAAATTAATTTAATATTGAAAGTGCATAGTAGAAAATTGAAAACTTTCAATTTTCTACTATGCACTTTGTACTCATTAGCCAACAGCCAACAGCCAACAGCCAACAGCCAACAGCCAACAGCCAACAGCCAACAGCCAACAGCCAACAGCCAACAGCCAACAGCCAAC
>JBGCFB010000306.1:0-3605 GCA_045106685.1 Bacteroidia bacterium
CTATAGTGGAGAGAAATCGTGGCAATATCTTTTCGGAACCAGCAATTCCCGGATAAAATCCTTTCATAATAATCTTAAATAGTTAAAATGCACCCTCGAATTATTTTTCGTAAAGAATATTTTTGGGGAAAAGGCGATGTATTTGCGTAAGAATCTATGTGCGGACTCTCTTATGAGTTCTTTGAGATCATGTTTTTCTATAGTCAAAGACACTCGCCAAAGCTCCCCTTCAATACCACTAGCGGATGCACTCATGTCTGGGTTTGCTCTTTTTTCACTAAAAAGCCCATCACTTTTATCATTTGATAAGGAGCGAAAAGACCCAAGGTTTATAGAAAATATGAGGAACCTATATGGCGTAGAAAAAATTCCTAGCGATACAAGTATGCGTGAGATTCTAGATGAGGTGGATCCCTCTCAGCTTCGTCCTGCTTTTAAAAAATTGTTTACATTATTCCAACGAGGCAAGTGCTTAGAATCTTATGTATTTCTCGAAGATAGATATCTCGTTGCTCTAGATGGAACTGGTTATTTTTCATCAAAATCAGTTCATTGCGATCAATGTTTAACAAAGACGTCGAAAAAATCAGGTGAAGTTACTTACAATCACCAAATGGTTGGAGCTGTTCTTATTCACCCTGATGAAAAAGTTGTTTTGCCCTTTTGTCCGGAGCCAATTATTAAGCAAGACGGTTCAACCAAGAATGACTGCGAAAGAAATGCCGTGTCTCGTTGGCTTAATAAGTTTAGAAAAGATCATCCAAAGTTAAAAATCATTGTCACAGAAGATGGCTTATCTTCTAATGCGCCTCATATCCAATCACTAAAAGAGCATAAATGTTCCTTTATTTTGGGAGCTAAGCCAGGAGATCATAAATACCTCTTCGAACAAGTTCATCTGCTATCGGAACAGGTTGAGGAGCAGGTTGAGAAAAAAGATGATGCGCATCATTTTTTCCGTTTCATCAATGAGGTTCCTTTAAACGAATCTAATGAAGACTTAAAAATCAATTTCCTGGACTACCGCGAAGTTAGCAAAAAGGGAGAAAAACGCTTCACATGGGTTACTGACATTGAATTAAATTCCGAAAACGTTTTTGCAATTATGCGAGGAGGTCGAGCGCGGTGGAAAGTTGAGAGTGCGCCGCAGGCGCACGAGGAAGGAGAGTCGAGCCATGACTTGAAAACTTGTGCTTAAGCTGCACGATTGATGAAGGTTTGGACCTTCGGCATCGGCTTTCAGGGGCAGGTGTCAAACCACTTCAAGCTGCTGCGGTAAAGAGCCGTGGTAGTGAGCGTTGAAGTAAAGCGCTGAGAAACTATCTCAGGCAGGTGTGGATCAGAAAGACGAGTAGACCCGAACCATTGTTGACGCGTCGTAAACCAGTGAATGATGTCAAAACCAGAGGCGTTTCCACACTCTGGGACAGAGCTTACAGGGGACCTGATTACTGTGTAAGCGGCATCCGGCGTATAGATGGCGTGAGTCTGATCCTGGCTATCGTGCGGAACTGCGGGAACCAGTCGTTTCGATGTTAAGGAAGAAACTCAAGTACAAACCAGTATGAGAGTGAGAGTACCGATGCGAAGCACTGGGGCGGATCAGCATATATGAGCGATGAAGGTCGGTAATGTGACTGGAGCAAAGGTGCTGACTTAGGTAGTTGTAACTTATGATTCAACTAGAAATAGGAGGAGATTATACAGATGCGACAAAAGCAATTTAACATACCAAAGCAGCTCTTCATCGAGGCATTTCAACTCGTGAAGAAGAATCGTGGTTCATGTGGTGTAGATAAACAGTCGATTGAAGATTTTGAAGCCAACTTTAAGACTAATCTCTACAAGATATGGAACCGAATGTCATCGGGGAGCTATTTTCCTCCAGCAGTAAGAGCTGTAGCAATTCCCAAGAAATCTGGTGGCACTAGAACTTTAGGCATTCCAACAGTGGGAGATCGTGTAGCTCAGACAGTGGCGAAGCTTGTCTTTGAACCTCTTGTAGAGCCATATTTTCATTCTGACTCCTATGGATACAGGCCTAACAAAAGTGCGCTAGATGCGGTGAGTGTTACAAGGCAGCGATGTTGGAAATGGGATTGGGTCTTAGAGTTCGACATAAAGGGTTTATTTGACAACATCGATCATAATCTTCTGATGAAAGCTGTACGGAAACATACGAATGAGCGATGGGTTCTGTTGTACATAGAACGGTGGCTTAAAGCTCCGCTTATGAACGCAGATGGTAAACTTATCGTGCGTGAGCAAGGTACGCCGCAAGGAGGAGTGATATCACCTGTGTTGGCCAATCTGTTCTTGCATTATGCATTTGATACTTGGCTAGAGAGGGAAATCCCAGGTTTGCCATGGTGCCGATATGCGGATGATGGGCTGGTGCATTGTGAGTCTCTGGCACAAGCTGAAATAGTCCGCGAGAAGCTGGCCAAAAGGTTTGAGGAATGTGGGCTTGAGCTTCATCCGAGCAAAACGAAAGTAGTGTATTGCAAAGATGGGAGTCGGCGTGGGGAATATGAAACGACGAATTTCGATTTTCTTGGGTACAGATTTCGACCTCGTTTAGTGAAGAATAGCAAGCGAAACAGCATGTTTGTAAGCTTCACACCTGCGGTAAGTCCGGTCTCACTAAAAGCAATGAGAACGAAAGTAAGAAAAGATAATATCAGGAATCGTAGTGACCTCAGTTTACAGGAAATTGCGAGATGGTATAACGCTACTCTTATTGGCTGGATCAACTATTATGGGAGATTCAATCGATCAGCTCTGTATCCCTTATTTCGGCACTTCAACAAAACACTCGTTGCGTGGGCAGTTCACAAATTCAAACGTTTTCGCAATCGCAAAGTATGGGCCTCCAAGTGGTTGGAGAAAATCTCGGAAAATAATCCGAGTCTCATATATCATTGGCGAATTGGTATGCAAGGCGCTTTTGCCTAAGGGGAGCCGGATGACGGGAGACTGTCAAGTCCGGTTCTGCGAGAGGCTAGAGCTGAGATGCTCTGGCCTACTCACCATGAAACATTTAACACGCTTAAAAATCAAGGTTACAATTTCGAACACAATTTTGGACACGGATATAAAAACCTGTCCGTAATCTTTGCATTGTTGATGTTTTTGGCTTTTACTGTTGATCAGATTCAACAGTCAGCTTGTCAAGTATTCCAAAAAGCTAAAGAGGTCAGCAAATCCTTAAAAACCTTATGGAGTAAACTACGCTCTTGGTTTGATTTAACGACGGTACCAAATTGGGCGGAACTTCTAGAAGCGATTGCGGAGAAAAAAAGAGCAGTATTTCCTAATACATCTTAAAGTCCAAAGCCTGATGTTTAGCGTGTTAATCTATTAAAATTACATTATGTTTCAAGTGACTTACTCTTCTTTGGTGTGAGAATGGAGGCTTGCGTCTTCATGCCCTCATAGTGAAGAGATATTGATCGTACAGTTAAAGCAAGAATTGTTCCGGGAGGAGCTGGACTTCCGTTGAGCGCCATGGACTTCTTTCTAAAGAGAGAGTAATGGAGAGTGCTGAGCAAGCAAAAGCTTCTGGCGCTTCTCGTATTTGTCTAGGTGCTGCTTGGCGTGAAGTT
>JBGCFB010000307.1:0-17626 GCA_045106685.1 Bacteroidia bacterium
GCTTCAGGGCTCATTCATCATTGAAGAGCTGACTGACCTCGTGGAAGAAGCAGTGATGATCGAATTCGATCGTATCACTGAGCGCGGTGGCGTGCTTGGCGCGATGGAGACGATGTATCAGCGTGGCAAGATTCAGGAAGAGAGCCTCTACTACGAGACACTTAAGCATACCGGCGATCTGCCGTTGATCGGCGTGAACACCTTCCTCTCCGATGAAGGTTCACCGACGATCATTCCAGAGGAAGTTATTCGCTCTACTACGGAAGAAAAAGAAGCGCAGATCGTGACACGCGACAACCTACACGCGCGCAACCCTGAACGCATGCAGGAAGACCTTAGCAATGTTCAAGACGCAGCTATCCGCAACGGCAATGTCTTTGAAGCCTTGATGGAAGCAGCCAAGACCTGCTCACTCGGTCAGATCACCAATGCGCTATTTGCAGTAGGCGGGCAGTATCGGAGGAATATGTAGGAGCAGGAATATATTTTTCGTAAATTTCACTTTATGCCTACTCTGTGGCGATTGGTAATTGTCGCAAGTTGTAAGCAAGCTAAGTTCATCTGTTAAAAGAATGGATTTAGCTTGTCAAAGTACTATTATTTTTCACCCAAAAATATCAACCCCCATGAAAAACCTTTTAGTCCTTACCAGCTCATTACTGCTTTGCTTTTCGGCTTTTGCAGCAAAGCCCTTTATTACACAATGGAACACTGCTAATCCAGGTGCTTCCTGTAGCTCTTGCGTCAAAATATCGCTGTCACATTGTTTTGAATATGACTTTGATGTGGATTGGGATAATGATGGAAAGTGGGATGACCTTCATGTCACAGAAGATATCACACATGATTATGGGAAGCCAGGGATATATACCATTGCTATCCGTGGCGATTTCGGAGGAATTTATTTTGCTTCTATTGATAAGTCAAAAGACCCTGAAAAGATCATCGATATCGTTCAGTGGGGCGATATCGAGTGGGGAAGTCAGCAAGGGAGTGCTTTTTCAGGCTGTAAAAACCTTAAAATTTCAGCAAAGGACGTTCCTGATCTTCGTGATGTAAGCTGCATGATGAGCTTTTTTAAGCACTGCGAAGTGCTGAATGCGGATCTCAGTAAATGGAATGTAAGCGGAATATGTGATATGCGCTATATGTTCTTTGGAGCAAAAAAGTTCAATCAGCCTTTGAGTAGTTGGGATGTGAGCAGCGTGACCAAAATGGCGTGGATGTTCTCACGTGCTATCGAATTTAATCAACCTATAGGTAATTGGAACGTGAGTAAAGTCGAAGATATGACTGGCATGTTTAGCAGCGCGGTAGCTTTCAATCAACCTATCGGTGACTGGAGTGTGATCAATGTGACAAACATGCGAAGCATGTTTGCTGCTGCAACATCGTTTAATCAAGACTTAAGCTACTGGAATGTGATCGGCGTTACTAATATGGAACGGATGTTTGCTTCTGCTGATAGCTACGACCACCCCTTGAATAACTGGGATGTACGTAATGTAACAACGATGAATAGGATGTTTAGTCACGCAGACAATTTCAACCAACCTTTGAGTAAATGGGACGTGAGTAATGTTACCGATATGCGTTGGATGTTTGCCAACACAGATTTCTTCAATCAGGCCTTAGGTATGTGGGACGTGAGTAATGTTACCAATATGGAGTCAATGTTTAAAAGCGCAGAGGTCTTCAATCGTAGTATAAACTCATGGGATGTGAGCGCTGTCGAGGACATGCATGATATGTTCTTTTTTGCCCGCCGCTTTAATCAACCTCTTGATAATTGGAATGTCAGCAATGTAGAAAACATGTTATCTATGTTCTATCGTGCGACTGCTTTTAATCAAAGCCTTGAAAAGTGGAGCTTTAATGTCAATGTAGAACTTCCACGCTTGCTTGATGGTTGCGGCATGGACTGCCAAAGCTATAGCAGCACTTTGATAGGATGGGCTGAAAATGATTTTACTCCTGCAAATATGGAAATTGGTGTGGAGAAATTGCTGTATGGTACAAAAGGTGCGGAAGCCAGAACATTTTTGATCGAGGAAAAGGGGTGGACATTTTGGAGAGATGCAGAGTCTCAAGATGAGCTGTGTAATCAAAGAAAAGCTACCATTGAAGAAGAGGATAAAAATACAATCGTATTATACCCTAATCCTGCTGCCACAGAGCTTTTTGTTTATGGGTTTGAGGAAGCAAATTATACAATTTATGATGCTCATGGAAAAGTACGTATGAGAGGAAATATGACTGCAGGAATTGTCGACCTCAGTGAGCTGCCTACAGGAATATACTTCATTTCCGTCTCCAATACAGAAACCCACTATAAAGGCAGCTTTTTGAAAAACTAATATGAAGATTGTGAGGGTACTACTTCCCTTTCTTATCACGCTTATCGCATGCAATCCAGAGCCTGCGCCACCACTGCCCGAACCAGAAACACTTCTCGTTCGGGCAGTGGATATTTCGGCCTTACCGATCGCGGAGGAGCGGAACTTTGTCTTTAAAGATGAAGAAGGTAGCGAGGTCGATGTATTGGCTTTTTTGCAATCAAAAGGAGTCAATACCGTCCGCCTGCGGCTATGGCACAGCCCTGCGGATCAACATTCCTCACTAGAGGAAGTGGATACCTTCACCAAACGCTTGCGCGCCCAGGGACTCAAGCTTTGGCTCAGTCTGCACTATAGCGATGACTGGGCTGATCCTGGCAAACAGTCTCTGCCCAAAGCCTGGGGAAATATTCCCCCAGGCGAGCTGCATGATAGCCTTTCGCATTATACCGCGAAGGTCGTTGCGCGACTTCGCCCTGATATCATCCAGATCGGCAATGAAATCAACGACGGCTTTTTGTGGCCGCATGGTAGAGCCTCCCTTTCGCAGAAGCAGTTTGTAAGCTTGCTTGATACGGCGATTGGGGCGGTGCAGCGCGTTTCGCCAGAGACGAAAATCATGATTCATTTTGCGGGCCATGAAGGAGCTGCCGACTTTTTTGCCAAACTCGATAACCTCCATTATGACCAAATAGGCCTCTCGTATTATCCATGGTGGCACGGCAAGGATATGGCGAAGCTTGAAGCGGATTTAGCCTATTTGAAAAACATCTTTGATAAAGAAGTTCTGATCGCTGAAACGGCCTATCCTTTCACACTTGACTGGAACGACTGGACAAATAATAATATCGGCCTTGAAACGCAATTGATCCTACCCGATTTTCCTGCAAATCCAGAGGGTCAATCAGACTTTTTGGTACAGATAAAAAAAGCCGTCATCGAAGCGAAGGGAAGCGGAATCTGCTATTGGGGGGCGTCCTGGGTAGCCTTCGATGGGCCGCAGTCGGCGGCTGGTTCGCCCTGGGAAAACCTCGCCTGCTTCGATTTTGAAGGAAATGCGCTGCCTATTGTGGAGGTTTTTGGGGAGTGAGAAGGTGTTCAATAGGATAAAATTCCCACATTGGTGGTAGAGACGTTGCAATGCAACGTCTCTACAGTCATTTTGTCAAAAACATCTATCTTTAAATTATTACTCTCATCCAATCCTGAATAATGTCCCACAGCGCCGCCCTTCTCGATAAAGTAAAAAACCTGCCCAAAGAGCCAGGAGTCTACCGTTTTTTGAATAAGAACGGGAAGATTATCTATATCGGTAAGGCGAAGAACTTACGGAGCCGGGTGGGGAGTTATTTTCTGAAAGGGCGCGGACATTCCTACCGTATCAAGCATATGGTGGAGCGGATCGACGATCTGGCTTATACGGTGGTGGATTCGGAAGTGGAGGCGCTTTTGTTGGAGAATAACTTGATCAAAAATAACCAACCGCGCTACAATATTCTCCTTAAGGATGGCAAGACGTATCCGTATATTTGTATCAAAAATGAGCGTTTTCCGCGCGTGTTCAGCACCCGCCAAAAGCGCAACGATGGCGCGCGCTATTACGGACCATACGCCAATCCTGGCGCCATGCGCGAAATTCTCAATCTGATCCGAGGCTTTGTCAAACTCCGTACCTGCAACTACGACCTCAGCGCAGAAAAAATCGCCGCAGGAAAGTATAAGGTATGCATGGAATATCAGATTGGGAACTGTGCCGGTCCGTGCGCAGGACACCAGGAGCAGGAAGACTACGATATGGGGATTGATCAAATTCGCAATATCCTGCAAGGCCGCCTTTCGCCCGTTACGGATCGCCTCAAAATGCTCATGCATCAATCGGCGGAAAAATTCGAGTTTGAGCGAGCCGATTATTACAAAAAGAAGATTGCGCAGGTAGCATCCTATCGCAAAAAACACACGGTGGTAAGTCCGACGGTAGGCGACATTGAAGTGCTTACTGTAAAAAGCGAGGAACAACTTGCCATCGTCAATCATTTCAAAGTGCTTGATGGAGCGATTATACAAACGCACTCTTATGAAATGAAACGACTGTATCAGGAGTCGGATGAGGAGATTATGGCGGCAGCTTTATTGCGTTTGATGGAAGAAGAGGATGATATTTTTGGTGAAATAATCGTCAACGAAAAGCCGCTCGATGATGAGGCTTTTGAAGCATTCAATTTTACCATCCCCAAAATAGGCGACAAGAAACATCTGGTGGAACTTTCGATTAAGAACTGCGACCAACTGCTGAACGAAAAGCTCTATGAGCAAAACTTCAAAAAGCGTAAAACCGGCGGTGAAATCATGGTCGAGGAGTTGCAGAAAGCACTTCATATGAAGGTCGCTCCTGATCATATCGAATGTATCGATAACTCCAATTTTCACGGCGAAGCACCTGTTTCGAGTTTGGTGGTTTTCAAAGACGGAAAGCCTTCTAAGCGTGATTATCGGCATTATAACGTCAAGACGGTGGTCGGCTCTAATGACTTCGCCACGATGGACGAAATCGTAACGCGCCGCATGACGCGGCTGGTCCGTGAGGGCGATGTGCTGCCCAAGCTCCTCGTCGTCGACGGCGGAAAAGGCCAGCTTTCGAGTGCCGTTGCGGCGCTTAAGCGCCTGGGCCTCTATGGACAAGTTCCGGTGATCGGCATCGCCAAGCGCCTGGAGGAGATCTACGTCCCAAATGATCCGGTGCCTTTGCATATCGACAAGAAAAGTGGAGCGCTACGCCTTATCCAGCAGATGCGCGATGAGGCTCACCGTTTCGCGATCACGCATCACCGCAAGCGTCGCGCCAAGGCGAAGGGCCGCAGTACCAGCCTCACTGAAATAGACGGTATCGGCGAAGCGCGCGCCAAGGATATTTTACGCACATTTAAGTCTATCAAAAAGCTCAAAGCGGCTCCTCAGCAGGAACGCATCGACAAACTGGGCTTGCATATGGCGACCCTTATAGAAAAGGCTATCAAGAAGGAAGTCATTTGATTAGCCGCACTAAATCAGTCAGTATATCGTATATTGCTAGTGCCTGAGGCACTCATTCTGCAATCGCTAATAGTCAATCTGCACTCGCTATTCCGCTTCCTATGTACAAATTCATCAAACGGATATTATCTCCAGACCGTAAATCGCTGGGCTACATTTTGGCCAAAGGAGCCATTATTGTGGATGTGCGATCTCCGTCTGAGTTTATTCGTGGTCATGCTGAAGGAGCTGTCAATATTCCGCTGCGCCAGATTCCCAGACAGATCGAAACGATCAAAAGTTACAACAAGCCGGTTGTTACCTGTTGTGCCCTTGGCATGCGTGCAGAGCGTGCTTCACAAAAACTGGAAGCAGCAGGAATCACCGTACATAATGGAGGGCCTTGGCAGCATGTTGCTGCTGCGCAGCAGAGGGGCTAGGGCTTTGTATGCTTGATCTTAAAAGATCAAGCAATAATAAAGATATTAGATGCTAAAGCATCGAGAACCTATTTCAGAGGCTTTAGTCTCTCTATTTTTACTATAGCCAGGCTTTATTAAAGTCTGGCGTAAGGAAAGATGCAGCAGCAGAAAGCTTAGGACAGCACAATGCCAAGCAGAATATAAAACCCAATGCCTCCCAGTGCCCAACGAAAAAGCTCTGAGCTTTGGCGTTCATAGCCATCTGCTGTAAGAATCCCCATCGCCCAAAATACGGGTGCTATTGGAAATAAGAAGGCGAGCACTTTTACGCCAGTAGCCAATGGTTTTTCAGCTTTTTCTTGCGCGATTGCAGCTTTTGAAACGATCTCTCGATGGACATGCTCAACTGTTTCTTGCGATATTCCTCGCTTGTCAAATTCTACTTTTGCTGCTTTAACAGCTTCATCTTGGTATTCGCCTTCTGGTGCGGCCAGCATTTGGATCAATTCCTGATCACTTCTTGATGCTGCGAGTTCTTCAAAATCGATATTCATACTACTATAATTTTAATAGGCTATCATTTACCTGCCAATAAATTACGTCACCTTCTCCGCTGGATGTAACGATACTGTCGTTTCGCCAATCGATGCCCCAAAGGTTATGCCTAGAGACGCCTTCATGAAGGAGCTCTCCCTCCTTCGACCAAATGCGTAGCGCATCGCTGGCAGTCGCCAGTTGGCTCCCACTCGCATTCCAAACCATATTACGAATTTCAGCCTTGTGTCCTTCGATGCTTTTTAATAAAACACCATCTTCTGACCAAAATTGAAGCAAAGGCAAAACCCCTTCCTCAGGATTTCCATAGTCGCCAATTGCATAAAAATCTCCATCAGGGTGCCAGGCCACACTCAATAATAGTGAGAAGCCGTCGGCATGGTTCCGATGTTCACGGGTGTACAGGCGATTGCCTGTGTCGTCATACGCATAGATGCTGTCGCTCAGCATGATCAAGCTATTGCGATGAGGATGCCATTCGATTGCGATGCCACTTTTCGCCTTAGGGCGTGTGAAGTTGCCAAGGAGATTGCCTTCCGTATCAAATATACTGATAGAGCCTTCATTGTCGGCGGTGGCGAGCTTGTCTCCGGTATGATTCCAGTCCAAACTTCGCGCACCTTCGGGGAGCTCAAGCTCTTTGACACTCGCCCAATGCTCAAATAATGTTTCGTCTTTTTCGATCGTTAGCAAAAATGCATGTTGATCATCATGGCTTCCACTTGCTATCGCCGCAATATCCTTGCTCGGATGCCAGTCTACACAGTTGACAGTGCCTATGGCTTCCAGATACGATTCCACGCTAAAGTTATAGGCCAGATTTGCACCATTAGGTCTATGCAAACGGAAATAATTGTAATCACCACCAATGGCGAGCCAACGGCCATCGTGACTCCAGTCGGCGGTCCATAGGATGGGGCTTTCTTCGGGTCGATCAATATAAAAAATGAGCGTATGGATACCCATGCTAGTTCTGCAATCTAATGGGCCTATTAGAATATCATTTTCCACTAGCGAATCGATTTTGCCAGAAACATAATTCCGTTCATGTTCTACGTAATATTGGAGAATCCTGTCTCTTGCTACTTTGCGGGAGCCATTTATTTCATCTAGATGCTCGTAGGTATAACCACATGGAGGAGCTGTGCATTGCTGGACTCCTGATGGTGGATATATAAACGGGACGATATCACTAAGTAAAAGAAAGGCAATATCGCCTTCTGTAAGGCTCCAGTCGTCGCAGCCTTGCGGATCGAAAGGGCTGGGTAGCACATCGATAACGTCAGAAACGAGAAAGGGAGTCTCATCTGTTTCGTCCACCATTTCAATAAGAAAAGGCACAGCCTCAATACCCAATTTTACAATACTCCAATAAAGACTATCACCGCATTCAGAACCATCCATTCGATGCAGGACTTCGATTTCATCTATTCTGTCCAGCAAGGCATCGATTTCATCGCTTTGATACTCTTTTTTAAGTTCTTTGAAGCGCGCCCTGACATCGTTGGTTAAATTGCTTACATGCCAAATAGGCTTTGAAGGCTGTCCGGAATCGACGGTTTCATCTCCGCACGAAATCAGTAGAAGGAATATCCCTAAATATGCTATATTTGTTCTCATTCAATATAAGTTTAACTTTTTCACTGCTTGCAACAACTCAAGGCTCCACTTAGGAGCCTTATTTTTTTGCTCAAAAATGAAAAAGGGGGGAGTTTGGGCGAATGTTTAGGATTTGTTATTCAAAGATATTGAATTTGGGCAACTCGAAGTTTTGGGATTGAGGAAGTATAAACCTGATTTTCTAATAGGCTCATATTTTTTCTTCAATAGTATTATTTGCGCGATAAGAACATATATCACCCTCCCATTTTGATTTTTCGCCTACATCCACAAAATTTGCATTCGCAAAAAAACAATCTCATTACAGATTGTCACGACCGGTTGCACTACCTCTGTCAGCGCTTCACCACTTCGCTTAGAGCGCTGACAGAGGTTAGCAACCTAAGCAAAACCGTTCGTGATAATCACCATTATTCAGCAAAAACCTGCTATGAATATTTCGATTGATGGTTTGACAAAAACGTACGGACCTCAGCGGGCAGTTGACAGTATTTCGTTTGAGGTAAAAAAAGGAGAAATCCTTGGCTTCCTGGGTCCTAATGGTGCCGGTAAAACGACCACCATGAAGATGATCACCACTTACCTGATGCCTGATGAAGGCAAGATCGTGGTAGGAGGAAAAGATGTCCAAAAGGATGCCCAGGATGTGCGCCGTCTCATAGGCTATCTGCCGGAGCATAACCCGCTCTACACCGATATGCCCGTAATGGAATACCTCGCCTACTGCGCTTCGCTGCAAGAAGTTCCCAAAGCTCGTATCACCGACCAGGTGCGTCGCATGGTCATGGTCTGTGGCCTCGACCGCGAGAAGCACAAGAAGATCAACGAGCTCTCCAAAGGATATCGCCAGCGCGTAGGATTGGCGCAAGCCATGATCCACGACCCTGAGATCCTCATCCTCGATGAGCCGACCACGGGACTCGATCCTAACCAGATCGTGGAGATTCGTGAGCTGATCAGAGAGATCGGTAAGGAAAAAACGGTTATCCTCAGCACGCACATTCTCCCCGAAGTGGAAGCGACCTGTGATCGCATTCTGATCATCAACCGCGGCAAGATCGTGGCGGATGGTACTGCCGCCTCGCTGCGCAAGCAGTCGCAAGGGAAAGAAGTGCTTACTGTCACCGTCGAAGACGGCGAAGCCGATGCCATCGGCGAAGCGCTCCGCAGTGTCTACACCGTCGAAGGCGTAAATACGCTCGGCGATAATCGCTACGAGATCACCAGTCTGCCAGACCTCAGCTCGAAGCGCGAAGTGTTTCGCTGCATCGTAGAGAAAGGCTGGGTCATGACGGAGATGGTCGCCTCAGAGAAAAAATTGGAGGATATATTCAGAAACCTGACATTGAACTAAACTATGAAACCTATCTGGATCATCGCCAAACGCGAGTTGCAAGCCTTCTTCGACTCACTTACGGCCTATATTCTACTGGTGCTGTTTTTAGCCTTTTGTGGCTTTTTTACCTGGCTTGGCTTCACCGATGTTTTTCTGAGTAAGCAAGCCAGCCTGCGCCCGTTCTTCTTTATCGGAGCATACTGGTCGCTCTTTATTTTTATTCCGGCTATCACGATGAAGATGGTTGCAGAAGAAAGGCGCTCCGGCACTTTAGAGCTTCTGCTGACCAAGTCGGTCACGCACCGACAGATCATTCTGGGGAAGTTCCTCGGCGGTTTGATGCTGATATGCATCGCCCTGCTGTTTACACTTCCTTATGTGATCACGATCTCCAGCATCGGCAATCTCGATGGTGGCGCGACCTTCAGTGGTTATCTGGGCCTTGTGCTTATGAGCGCCGCCTACTTAGGCATTGGGCTTTTTGCCAGCAGCCTTACCGATAATCAGATTGTAGCCTTTTTGCTCGCTTTGTCGATCGGCATTTTGTTCCACTGGTTCTTTGGATTGATCGCGAGCGGAAGCGGCGGTTTTGTTGCCGAGGTATTCAGTGGCCTGGATATGCACTATCACTTTGAAAGTATCGCCCGTGGCGTTATCGATCTGAAAGACATCGCCTACTTCCTTTCGATTGCTTTCGGTGGCGTTTTGCTCTCCGAGGTATTGTTGAACAAGCATAATATTCGCACAAATTAATTTACCATGAAATCATCGAAGCTATTTATAACAGCAGCGTTGGTACTCGGCATTGTCGTGGTGATCAATTTGTTGCTATCGCAATTTTCGCTGCGCTTTGACTTGTCAGAAGGCGGTCAATATACTTTGAGCAAGGCGACGAAGACTGTCCTCAAAGACCTGGAAGAACCGATCACGGTGAAAGCCTATTTCTCTGAAGGACTGAATCCTGAGTTTGGCCGCAGTCGCACCAATTTTTTGGAGCTTCTGCAAGAGTATTCCGCTTTGTCGAGTGGAAATGTGGTCTACGAATTTATTGACCCAAATAAAGACGACGAAGCCAAACAAGAAGCTGCCAAAGCGGGTGTGCAAGGTGTGATGGTGACAGTTCGTGAGAAAAACGAAACGACCCAGCAGCAAGGATTTATGGGAGCGGTTTTAGAATTAGGTGAAGAAAAAGAAGTCATTCCTTTTGTTCAGCCTGGCGCTCCTGTAGAATATTTGCTCACCACCAGTATCAAAAAGCTTTCAGTCATCGACAAGCCGTCGATCGGCTTTATCCAGGGCCACGGCGAAGCGCCGGTCCAGGAGATGATGCAAGCTGCCCAAAACCTTGCGGTACTCTATAATATAGAGCCGCTTGATTTAGATGGAGAAGAAAATATTCCTTTGCGCTTTGAGACCTTGGCGCTGGTTCGTCCTACAGATTCTTTCCCGCCATCTCACTTACAAAAGCTTGAAGGCTTTTTGGGACGTGGAGGCAAGCTCTTTGTCGCACTCAATCGCGTCAAAGCTGATCTACAGACCTTGCAGGGAACTGCGGTGAATACGGGTGTGGAAGACTGGTTTCAGCAAAAAGGAATCAACGTAACACCAGGATTTGTAGTAGATGCAACTTGCGGGACCATCGGCGTACAGCAGCAAATGGGCTTTTTTACATCTGTTAATCAAGTCAAGTTTCCTTATTTTCCTATTGCACAAAAATTCCCTGATCACCCTATCACCAAAGGATTGGAACAGGTGATTTTTCAGTTTGTGAGTCAGGTGAAATTTACGGGCGATACCAGCTTGACATTTACGCCGATCGCCTATACCTCAAAACAGTCAGGCAGTATCGCTGCTCCGACGTATTTTGATATTCAGAAGCAGTGGACCGATATCGATTTTCCACAAAGTAAACTCACAATTGGTGCGGTACTGGAAGGAAATATCGTGAATGGTGTGCCTTCCAAAATCGTCGTTATCGGCGATGGAGACTTCCCGATTAATGGTCCGCGCCAGCAGTTTCAGCAATTGCAACCTGACAATGTGAGCCTCCTCGTCAACAGTATCGACTGGCTTTCGGATGATACAGGCCTTATTGATCTTCGTACCAAAGCCGTAGCGTCTCGCCCGATCGATCAGCTCGAAGAGGGGACACAGAATACGCTCAAGTATCTCAACTTCTTGTTGCCCATTTTCCTCGTTATTCTTGTTGGCTTTATTCGTGCTCAGCGTAAAAAAGCCATTCGCAAAAAACGCATGAACGAACGCTATGTTAAACAATAACAAACGCCTCTTTCTTATTCTGATCGCGCTCGTCGCTATTCTGACCATCCTGCAATTGATGCGTTCGGAGAAGACGGTGCGCAGCTTTAAGGCTGAGTTATTTACGCTGGATACGGCGGCGGTTGCGTCCTTCAGCCTGTTTCCTCCTGCGCATGGTGGAGAGGAGATTGCATTTACAAAATCGGCCAATGCCTGGACCGTTTCGAGTGGCGATGTCGAGTCAGGCATCGATGCTGCCAATGTGCAAGCGATGCTCGGTCAGATCATGGAGGTGAAGCCTCAGCGCCTTGCAGGCCGCGACCAAGACAAGTGGAAGCAATTCCAGGTGGATGATTCTGCCGGAACGCGCCTCCTTGTCAAAGATGCTGCTGGAAATGCACTGGTTGATTTGATGGTCGGTAAGACGAGTTTCCGTCAGGCCAGAGGCCAGCAGCGTCCTGGTCAGCAGCCTCAAATTACGGGATTGAGTTATGTCCGCAATTTTGACGAAGAAGAAACATACGCAACCGAAGGCTTTCTGGGCATGGCGTTTAATCGCGACTTCAATGCTTTTCGTGACAAAAGCTTTTTAGCAGTCAATACGAATAACCTTCGTAGCATCACGATGAATAGCCCCGCCGGGAATCTGAATTATATCAAGTCACCTGAAGGCTGGATGCTTAATGGTGCGCCGGTCGATTCTGCTCAGATAGACTCATGGCTCCTGAGTATGGCCAGCCTGCAAGGCGAGGCGATTGATGACGGCTTTAGCCCTGCCGGAAGTGCTGATTATCAGGCGACGCTGGTCGGAGACAACATGGATAATGTTGAGCTTCAGGCCTATTCGACAGGCTCGGATTTCCGCATTCACAGTTCGCTCAATATGGGCATTTGGTTTGTGAGTGATTCGGCTGGTATTTGGAGCAAAACCTTTGGGAATATCGTTGTCGATTAAGGCTCGTACGATAATTCAACGTGAGAATAGGGAGCTATTGACAAATAGCGCTTCCTGCTAATATTTGTTGTGATACTAAAACGGCAGAATAATAATCCATTTATTTAAAATAAATGATCCGATAAATTGTTTCGCTATTTTAAATAAGTCGTGCTAATCCCTTGTTTTTGTTAAAAAAAAAACGTAATTATAGCACGCCAAAAAGATAGCCCTTTCGGATTCTATCGTGTCTAATTCCTCCAATTCTTGCTGTGTATGAAAACACTGTTTACACTGTTTTTCCCGATCCTCATTCTCACCTCCGTCTCTTTTTCGCAAACCCATTCAAGTTCTCCTACACCGGCCCCGCTTACAGGGCAGGAACGGGATTTTCTTAAACCTCCGATCGATAAGGACTTTGTTGCGAGTAGTCGCATCAAACAGGTCGTTATTTCGGATGTGTCGGCCACTAAACGACCGACAGGCGATGAAGAGCTATTGAACTTTGATGATGAAGGCCGCCTGGCAGGCATCGTAACAATTGAAAAACGTGATACCAGTAAGGTGCACGCATTCAACTACTCTTCAAACGGCAATCTATTTAAAGAAACACACGAAAATCGCCGATGGCGTCAATGTGTGCGTCGTAGCTATCGCCTTAATAGAGATGAAACCTTTCTTCAAGGAAAGAGCTACGAAATGCAAGGTGATGATGCCGTCATGTTGCTTGATACACGTCGCTATCAATATGAGGATGGCAAGATTGCTAAGATCCTTGTACTGTCTGGAGGCAAAGTAACCAAGACACACACTTTTGCTTACGATGACCTGCGTCGTTTGAGCCAGGAGCGTACCGAAAAAGAAGGTGGCGGCCTTATTTACACAGTAGACTATACCTACAATGAAGCCAGCCAGCTTACCGAGGTAAAGCGTGTAGATCACATGCGTGGAAAGCGCTCAGAAGTATTTCAGTATGTATATGATGCGGAAGGACGCCTGGCAGAAACCAAATGGCTCCAAAATGCAAAGCTGAAAACAAACTTCAAATACGTATATGATGAGGAAAGCAAGCTTAGCGAAATTCGCTACGAGACCCAGCAAGGCATGCGCCGTATTCGTGGTCGCCAGCTTGTAGACTATCAGGCATATTCGCAAGAAGAACTCGATGCCCTGCTACGTGCCCGTGAGGCGCAGGAAGCCAAAAACAAAGCAAAGCTCGCAGACGCGAAACGTTAGTATTTTTTTTAAAACGATATATGTAACAGAATCGCCCTCCAGTCCCAGGACTGGAGGGCGATTTTGCATTAATAATGTTATCACTAATTGTTTCTCGCTAGCTCATCGGCACTTCCATCAATAAGACCTTCGCTGCGTTATCAGCTTTGATATCAAACTGCTCGGTGTCCCAAATCCCAAAGCCGTCTCTGCGATTCAGCGCCTGACCGTTGATGGTTACATCGCCTTCCAGCACAAAGGCGTATACACCGTTGCCTGACTTTTTGACCGCGTAGCGCTCGGTGTGGCCCTGGTCCAATTCACCCATGTGGAACCAGGCGTCCTGGTGTATCCAGATTCCCTCGTCATCTTCATTGGGAGAAAGCACCTGATAAAGCGTGTTTTTTAGCGCGCCTTCTTCAAGCGTGATCTGATCATAGCGAGGTGCTACGCCTTGCGTTTTGGGGATCACCCAGATTTGGAGGAACTTGACTTCCTCGCTGGCGTTTTTGTTTTTTTCAGCGTGAAAAATGCCCGTTCCTGCGCTCATGGCTTGCACATCGCCCTGGCGGATAACAGCAGTATTTCCCATGCTGTCCTGGTGTTCCAGGGCGCCTTCCAGTGGGATGGAGATAATCTCCATATTGTCGTGAGGGTGCTTACCAAAGCCCATTCCGCCCGATACGGTATCGTCATTCAGTACGCGTAGTACGCCGAAGTTCATGCGTTCAGGATTATAATAATTGGCGAAGCTGAAGCTGTGGTAGCTGTTGAGCCAGCCGTGGTTGGCATGGCCGCGTGTGTTGGCTTTGTGGAGTACCGTTTTCATGGTTTTCCTTTCGTGATTTGGAATGTGGTTAAAGCCGACTTGCTTATTGAGTTTGTCGGATGAGGCTTGCGTTGCTTTTGAAGCGCCGATGGCAGCTCCTGCTGCTCCCAGCAGACCTGTTTTTAAAAAGTCTTTTCTATTCATGTTGCAACAAATGTTTGAGAATGCAAACGAAATTAACCATGAAGTGTTTCACGGAAAATTTTGCTAATTCAATGTGCCATGAAAACAGCCAAATAAATGGGAAAGGGTAATTTCCTGAAACTCTTTAGATTATGTCAGCCTGGAGAAATTATGCATTATCTCCATCGGAAGGGAGAATTGGGATAATTTCGGTTGCTAACAAACTATTCCCAAAACTATTAGATCCTTTTTTCTTTATTCCAAATAGCGCTTCATGCTTGAGGCGAAAGCCCATAAAGGTGACTATTTCAAGCACCACTTGCCATTGGATAGAAACATCACTCGCGTTGATAATCGGAATGGGTTCGTCAGGGAAATCGAACACAAATTTCGTCTCGCCAAATTGATTCTGCTTCACATGTTGCCTGGCTGACTCATAGATCGTGTGGTAATACGTAGAGGTGGATGTCCCACGATCGTCTACAACTTTTTCTTTGACGGTATAATAGCACTCCGAATGGTCGACGGCTTTCCAGCCTTTTTCGCTTTCTACTTCACAAATAAAGCCTGGGTCTTCATCATCGGATATGTATACCTTGAATCGACCGATGACCATTTTTACGATAAGTTTTTTTGCCCCTATTCCTAATAAAATCGAACCGATTAGTCCAAAGAATAGCGGGGCTATAAAATCCTCCTTAACTAAGTTTTTAAAGAATGTTAAGACAATGAACAATGAAATTCCAAGAAACAGCAGTATCAAAAGTAAGGTAAGCCAGCTTTTACCAGAAACCTTTAAATGCTTATTATCAAAAGCATATGCCGTGAAAGGCTTGCTATTGATCGCTTCAAGTTGAACACTTGTCTTGGGGCCCTTTGAGCCAGTGAGGAAATCTGCTGCTCGCTCTAAAAAATTCTTTTGCTCCGGCTCATCCGCCATGCGGATTGACGCCTGAGCCAGATACTGCGCGCTTGCATTTTTGCCATCATATGATTCCTCGACCGCATCAGTAGATAATGAGAAGGGATACTCGTAGGTCTTGCCAGGAAGCAGCGTTGTGTCAAACTGAAGGAGCTTTTTGCTGTCCAGAACGCGTTTTTCGGGACTTAATTTACCCGTTACTTCAAATCGGAGTTGTACTTCTATTTGACCGATTTCAACTTCTTCCTCTGTCGTGACGCGTACGATTCCTTCCTTCGGATTTCCTGGAGTGAGCATCGTGCTTTTTTCTCCTGAACAAATAATATCGATACTAATGTGCTTACTCATCGTGTTTGAAATTGGTCAAAGAGTTCATTAATAATACCTCTGTAGTGATCGCCATGCTTCGCAATCAGCTTATTGAGAGTCGTGTCATCGAGCATCATATTACTGCGTGAAGTTCCAGCAAGTCTTTTCTCCACGATCGATTTTAAAACAGACAAACTGATCCCTTTAAATGGAATTCGATGCACCTGTTTTTTTGCTAAACGATATTCCCAGCCTCGCCTCCAATGCCTGCTCAGGATAACAACTTTTTTCGCCTTATACACAGCGAGCCGTTCAGAAAGTGAAAGATGATGGATGCTATCAATCAGTACAATAGGCGAAGGGTGGCTCAGGATGCTTTGCACATTTGCGTCTGAATTGAGTTTGAAGAAAGGGCATTCGGGCAGTTTTTGATGTAGAAGTGCCAAATGGGTGGTTTTTCCTCTGCCTTTTTTTCCTTCAAAGGCTACGACCAGTGATTCTGCTTGTCGTATTTTTTGTACCAAATCATCGACATCAAAGCGAGGGACGATGATCTGCTCCACAGTGTCGAGGTCCACGCCAGCAAAAGGATTTTGATGCGCGTGAACGATGTTCGCCTGAGGAGTGATTTGCATGGCCTCAAGTTGGTGAAAAATGGGGTGTCTGTCAAAAGAAGCTTAAGGATATATAATCCAGCGCTTCCATATTTAGGTTCGAGGCGCAAGGCTTGAAGTTCAAAGTTGGGAAACTTTGAACTTTGAACCTGGGACCTAGCGCTTCCATATTTAGGTTCGAGGCGCAAGGCTTGAAGTTCTAGGTGGGAAAACCTGGAGCTTTGTACCTTGGACCTAACGCTTCCATATTTAGGTTCGAGGCGTAAGGCTTGAAGTTCTATGTGGGGAAAACCTAGAGCTTCGGACCTAGGACCTAGAGCTTCCATATTTAGGTTCGAGGTGTAAGGCTTGAAGTTCTAGGTTGGGAAACTTTGAACCTAGCGCTTCCATATTTAGGTTCGAGGCGTAAGGCTTGAAGTTCTATGTGGGAAAACCTAGAGCTTTGGACCTGAGACCTAGCGCTTCCATATTTAGGTTCGAGGCGCAAGGCTTGAAGTTCAAGGTTGGGAAATACTATTCATACAAAGCACGCACCGAAGGTGGAATCGGCCCTTTGGAATAATCGGCTGCTTCAGGCGCCTCATATGTGCGCTTCAAAGGCAATACGCCAACCCAAATGTCGAGATCGACGTCAGCAGGATCATCGCTTGGAGGACCTGTTCTGATTTTGGCTGAAGCCTCATCAAGCGGAAGCGCGAGCACCATTGTCGCTTTTAGTTCCTTCGCATTAGGCAATCGCGTCTCCTCCCAGCGATCCGCCAACAGGTGATCCGAAATGGCTTTGAGTGCCACATTGATTTCATCAGGATCGGTCAGCTTTTGCGCTTTGCCAAACACCACTACCGAGGCATAATTCATGGAATGATGAAAGGCCGATTTTGCCAACACAAGGCCATTTTCCTGCGTCACCGCGACACAGACATCCACGCCTTCAGCGAGATTGGTCATCATCCGGCTACTATTTGCACCATGCAAATAGATCACATTATCCTTTCGCCCATACGCGGTCGGAATAACCACTGGAAATCCTTCATGAACAAAGCCCACGTGACAGACGCGCTCTTCATCAAGGATTCTGAATATAGTTTCCTGGTCATAGTGCCCACGTTTGGGAGCACGCTTTACTTTGGTCTTTTTGGTAAA